>JAIYBU010000127.1 GCA_027488335.1 Cytophagaceae bacterium | reverse complement strand
TTAAAAGCATTGTTCATCTGATTATATAATCTATCAGGCGAGTCTATTTTATTAAAAGTCCCAGGCCGAACCAATACGTTTGATTGATTAATTTGAGTAACATTTACATAATTTGTATTATTGTAATTAATATTGCCAACATCAATCAACGCTACTCCGATTCGGTACAAATATTTGTTTTTTGTACCATCCATTCGCCACTTTCCGTTTACTTTTATATCGTATTTATCAAATTCAGGTCGAAATTCATAAACTGCACCAATATCAAAACCGTAGCCCGTACCCGCTGCCAAATTACCAAATAGCCAATCGGCACTCAAACTTGCACTCCTAATTGCATCTCCGGTGGTAGTACCGTAAGTACCCGACGCAGTTCTGAAAAAAACATCCTGCTTTCTTGGTCTTGCTACATTTTCATCAATCGTAAAATCTAAATTATCAGCCAAATAATGGATATTCGCCAAGCCATTTAATCGTTTTATGGTCAATCCCACCTTGAAGAAATCTTGGTCTTGTTCTCTGATTATAGCCCCCAACGTAAAGCCCATTTCGGTGTAAGCATTAAAGTTTAAGGCTAAATGATTATTTGCTTGCGTAATACCATATAAATCAGGAATCGTTGTACCATTTACCATAATATGAGCAATATCTGATGTCGTATTATTCAGATTGGTAAGCACTCGCACCCTTGATGTTATCCCTATCGCAAACTTCGCTTTCTCGAAAGTATAAACCAACGCAGGCCCCTTAATATCAGCTGCTGCAAAAGCTACTGAATTGGTTTTGCTACGAGATTCTGCGATGTAAGACGGTTTGAAACCTGGTAAACCAGTCGAAGCACGGTATTTGTTAGGAACTGTATTTGTAGTAAGCCCCATAAAAGAATACGGAGCAGCCCAAGCCGCATAGTTATTCATAAAATCAGCGTTTAGACCAGCAATATTCAGAATAAACTTATAGCGAGAGTCGGCGATATTGGCTGGGTTAGCCGCAATGCTATATGTTCCTGCATAGTTACTCGTAGATACTCCGAGCCATTGCTGAGCAAACGCATGATAGCTTATAAAAAAAAGACAAAAAAAGAATCGCATTTTTTGTTGAAAAGGGCGGTTTTGGGTTAGGTGTACTCCTGCAAAATAAACGAATTACAAAAGTAAATAATTATACCCAAATGCTTTTGATTTTCAAGGGATTAATCATATTTTGGACTTTCATTTACTCAAATACCAAAGAAAAGACATGAATTACAATTTTAACAATTACAAAACCGAAAATTTCTTCGATGAGATGATTACCCCAGAAGGAAAGGCTCGGACGGGTAATCAGTTTCTTAAAAGTAAGATTGAAAACCTTGCTTTTGAGAATCTCAAGAACAAACAAAATGCGGCCGAACGCTCGATGGTTTCGGCGGGAATCACTTTTAATGTGTACTCAGAAGATGGGGGCACAGAGCGAATTATTCCGATTGATGTAGTACCGAGAGTTATCGACTCGCAAGAATGGGATAACCTCGAAAAAGGTTTGGTTCAGCGAATTACGGCATTAAATATGTTTTTGCAAGATGTTTATAACGAGCAAAAAATTATCCGTGATGGTATCGTACCTCGTGAGATTATCGAATCAAGTAAAGGATTTTTACCTGAATGCAAAGGGATTACACCTCCCAAAGGTATTTGGATTCATATCACTGGCACTGACCTAATCAGAGATAATAACGGAGTTTTTACTGTCCTTGAAGATAATCTTCGTTGTCCGTCGGGAGTATCATATATGCTCGAAAACCGTGAATTATCGAAGCAGACTTTTCCAGATGTACTTTCACAAACTAATGTACGTTCGATTTCTGAATATCCAGCAAAATTACTGGAAGTGCTAAGTCATATTTCTGGTCGCCCCGACCCTACTGTAGCGGTTCTTACTCCTGGTATTTATAATTCAGCCTACTTTGAACATTCTTATTTGGCACAACAAATGGGTGTTGAATTGGTCGATTACCGTGATTTAGTAGTTGTAGGCGACTATCTAAAAATGCGTACAACTAAAGGTTTCAAAACCGTCGATGTGCTTTACCGCAGAATTGATGATACATTCCTCGACCCAAAAACCTTTAATGCTCATTCATTAATCGGAATCCCTGGTTTGTTCGAGGTTTACAAAAAAGGTAATATTGGTTTGGCAAATGCCCCAGGAACTGGCGTTGCTGACGATAAGGTAGTCTATGCGTATGTACCTCGTATCATCAAATATTATCTCGGAGAAGAAGCTATCATTCCGAATGTAGAAACCTACTTGTGCGGTGAGCCTGATTCGATGAAATATGTGCTGGAAAATATTGAAAAATTGGTTGTAAAAGAAGCAAACGAAGCGGGTGGCTACGGAATGCTCATTGGGCCTAAAGCCGATAAAGCCGAACATGATAAATTTAGAGCTTTAATCAAGGGTAATCCAAGAAATTACATTGCTCAGCCAACTATCTCGCTTTCACGAAGCCCTTGTTTAGTAACAGATGGCTTAGAAGGCCGCCACGTTGATTTACGTCCGTACATTCTTTATGGCGATGGAATTCACGTAACCCCAGGCGGATTGACAAGAGTTGCCTTGAAAAAAGGCTCACTCGTTGTAAATTCATCGCAAGGAGGAGGAAGTAAAGATACTTGGGTGCTAAAATAGTTATGAGTTATGAGTTATGAGTTATGAGTTTTTTTGTACTTTTGTAGTAATATTTTTCTAAAATAGATTTATTGAATTGTGGCATAAGAAAATTCATAATTCATAATTCATATCTCATATTTCTAATGAACACACGTTTTTCAACATTAGTGGCAATCGTAGTTTTGGCAGCATTGGCCAGATTCATTCCACATCCATTTAATTTTACACCAATTGCAGCAATCGCGTTATTTGGTGGAGCCTATTTTACTAACCGTTGGCAAGCAATTGCAGTACCGATGGGAGCAATGCTATTAAGTGATACCATTCTTGAAATCTCAACGGGTTGGGGTTTTCATTCGGGAATGTATATTGTTTATGCAGCATTTGCGTTGGTTTCGGTTTTAGGAATGGTTTTACTTAAAAATGTAAGCCCTGCACGTGTAATTTCGGCATCATTAATTAGTTCATCCATTTTCTTTTTGATTACGAATTTTGCATTTTTCTATCCAGAATCAGCAATAATTGACCAAAACTTAGGAACTTATCCTCATAATTTTAGCGGCATCATTGCTTCATATACAGCAGGTATTCCATTTTTGAAAAATCAAATCTTAGGAGATTTATTCTTTTCAGGAGTATTGTTTGGTGGATTTGCTTTATTGCAAAAACGTTTCGAAGTTTTAAAAGTGGCGTAAAAGCAAAAATATTTTATAAAAAAACGAGCGTGTTATTATTGATAGCACGCTCGTTTTTTTTGTTTTATTAACAACTATTTCTTCAATTTTTTAAGCGAGTCTTTCATCGAAATAAAATCTGAAAGAATGAAAATTATCGTCAAAAAAGCAATGATAACTTCCATCAAAACAATAATTTTGGCAGGTATTGTGGCGGGCATCAAATCTCCGTAACCGAAGAATGTGAAGTTCAAGACACTAAAATAAAAAAACTCAAAGGCTTCTTCAAGTTTACTAAATTTGGGCATTACACCTACAAAACTACTTTTATCAACTTCATATAAACAGAAAAAATCTACTGCAAATGAAAGCATCATTTGTCCGATATTATAGGTCATTAAAAACAAAAATCGGTGGTAGGCAATATCTTTAGAAGTTGCAATGAGAAGTTGCGTAGAATTTTCAAAGATGAAGTAGATACTCTTTAAAAATGCCCATATTGTGATGAAAACAGAAAGTATTTGCACAGAAAAATACTGCTGTGCAAACACTATTTTGAACAAATAAGCTACCGCAAAAAGGGTAGCAAATTCGACTATTTCACGCTTGGGGAAAGTCATTTTTTATTCTCAATCATAATTCAAAACTGGTGCAAGCCATTTTTCAACTTCTTCGAGTGGCATATTTTTGCGATTCGCATAATCAACTACTTGGTCTTTGGCAATTTTCCCGATAGTAAAATACTTACTTTCTGGATGAGCAAAATACCAACCACTCACTGAACTTGCAGGGTACATAGCAAAACTTTCAGTCAGTTCGATGCCGATTCGACCTGCATCTAATAAATTGAATAAAGCTGTTTTTTCAGTATGGTCTGGGCAAGCAGGATAGCCTGGTGCTGGACGAATACCTTGGTACTTTTCGGCAATTAACTCTTCATTGCTCAATGTTTCATCTGAAACATATCCCCAAAACTCTTTTCTCACACGCTCGTGCATCAACTCAGTAAATGCCTCGGCCAAGCGGTCGGCGATGGCTTTTAGCATAATTGAATTATAATCGTCGTGTTCTTTTTCGTATTGTTCGAGCAATGCCTCTATTCCTAAACCAGCAGTTACGGCAAAACCACCGATGTAGTCAGCCCCCCCCGCCCCCGATAGGGGAGCCACAAAATCTGATAAACACAAATTTGGCAAATTCTGTGCTTTTAAATTTTGCTGACGCAGGTGGTGTAAAACCGCCAACGGAGGATTCTCTACTAACTCTCCCGTTGATGAAACTGCCGTTTCGCTCAAAATTCTGTAACCAGTATTTTTCAATGCTCCTTGACCAGCGGCATCGTATTCGTAGGCTTCAAAATTATGTAAAACAATATCGTCGCCTACCGAATTGGCTGGATAAAAACCAATGACCGCTTTTGCTTGTAATGATTTTTCGGCAATTACTTTTTTTAGCATTACTTGAGCATCATCATAAAGTTTTTTTGCTTCTTTCCCTACCGTTTCATCATCAAAAATCTTTGGATACTTTCCTGATAATTGCCAAGTTTGGAAGAATGGAGTCCAGTCGATGTATTTAGCAATTTCGGCTAAATCGTAATCTTCAAAAACTTTTGTACCCAAATACTTAGGCTTCTTCGCTTTATAATTTGCCCAATCAATTTTTACATGATTTTCTCTGGCTTTCTCAATCGGAATAAAGTTTTTATCCTTCTGACGACTTGCGTGGTCAATTCTTAATTGAGCATATTGAGCCTTGATTTCATCGAAAATCTCTTGATTGGTTTGTTCATTTTGCATCAAACGCCCAGCCACAGGTACGCTTTTCGAAGCATCTAATACGTGAATTACTGGCCCCGAATAATGCGGGTCGATTTTTACCGCCGTGTGAATTCGAGAGGTTGTTGCACCACCAATCAACAATGGAATTTTGAATCCTTGACGTTCCATTTCTTTGGCTACGCCAACCATTTCATCAAGACTTGGGGTAATCAAACCACTCAAACCGATAATGTCAACGTTGTGTTTCTTGGCTTCTTCCAAAATCTTATTGGTTGGAACCATCACGCCTAAATCAATGATTTCATAATTATTACAAGCCAAAACTACACCTACGATATTTTTGCCTATGTCATGCACATCACCTTTCACGGTTGCGAGCAAGATTTTTCCAGCATTTGATGAGGTTTCTGCATCACCTTCCACTCTATTTTGTAATTTCTCTTCTTCAATAAACGGCAATAAATAAGCAACAGCTTTTTTCATTACCCTTGCCGATTTTACAACTTGCGGCAAAAACATTTTTCCTTCGCCAAACAAATCTCCGACCACGTTCATGCCATCCATCAACGGACCTTCGATAACCTGCAAAGGCTTTTCAAATCCTTGACGAGCTTCTTCTACGTCTTCGTCGATAAACTCGGTTAAGCCTTTAATGAGAGCGTGTTCCAAACGTTTGCCAACTGGTAGTTCTCTCCATGAATTATCTACAACTTGTTCTTTTCCTTTCGATTTTACGGTTTCGGCAAAAGTTACCAAACGTTCAGTGGCATCAGGGCGACGGTTCAATAATACATCTTCACAAAGTTCCAACATATCTTTCGGAATATCATCATAAACGCCCAGTTGTCCTGCATTTACGATACCCATATCCATACCTGCCTTGATAGCGTGATACAAGAAAATCGTGTGCATGGCTTCACGTACAGGTTCGTTTCCTCTAAAACTAAACGAGATATTGGAAACCCCACCCGAAACTTTGGCGTGTGGCAAGTTTTCTTTTATCCAACGAGTAGCATTGATAAAATCAACTGCATAATTATTATGTTCTTCCAAACCCGTCGCAACAGTTAGGATATTTGGGTCGAAAATGATGTCTTGCGGAGGGAAATTTACCTCATTCACCAAAATATTGTAGGCTCTTTTGCAGATTTCAATTCTACGCTCGTAGGAATCTGCTTGTCCAACTTCATCAAAAGCCATCACGACCGTCGCAGCACCATAACGTTTTACTTTTTCGGCCGATTCCTTAAATTTCGCTTCACCTTCTTTCAATGAAATGGAGTTTACGATTGATTTTCCTTGCACACACTTCAAACCAGCCTCAATAACCTCCCATTTCGAGGAGTCAATCATGATTGGTAGTCGAGAAATATCTGGCTCGGCAGCAATCAAATTCAAGAAAGTAGTCATGGCCTCTACGCCATCAATCATGCCTTCATCAAGGTTTACATCGATGATTTGAGCCCCATTTTCAACCTGATTACGAGCAACCGAAAGGGCATCATCGTATTTTCCTTCACGAATCAAACGTGCAAAAGCCTTTGAACCTGTTACATTACAACGCTCACCAACATTCACGAAGTTTGTTTCCTTCGTCATTTTCAAAGGTTCCAAACCCGATACTTTCTGAATCGGTTCGAATGTTGGAATGACACGAGGCTTGTATTTTGAAGCAACTTCGGCAATGGCTTTGATGTGGGCGGGCGTTGTTCCGCAACACCCACCAATAATATTCATAAAGCCATTTTGTAGGAAATCTTCTACAATTACGGCCATTTCAGCTGGAGATTGGTCATATTCACCCATTTCGTTTGGCAAACCAGCATTAGGGTGGGCCGAAACCATGAATGGAGCTTCATTAGCCAAAATCTGTACGTACGGACGCATCAAATCTGCTCCCAAAGCACAATTTAGTCCGATTGACAATAAATCTATGTGAGAAACTGAAGTCAAGAAAGCCTCCGTTGTTTGTCCAGAAAGTGTACGCCCAGAAGCATCCGTGATAGTTCCAGAAACCATAACTGGAATATTATTTTGCACAAATTCCAATAAATTTGCTCGTGTTTGTTTTGGTATCGAGCCACTTTGCAATGGTCGAACCGTACCGTGTTTTATATCATGAGCAAACAAATCAATGGCGTATAACGCCGCCTTTGCGTTTAGAGTATCGAAAATGGTTTCTACTAAAAGGACATCGGCACCCCCATCGACCAAACCTTGAATTTGCTCGTAATAAGCATCTACCAGTTCATCGAACGTAATGGCACGAAAACCTGGGTCATTTACATCGGGCGATAACGAAAGCGTACGGTTGGTTGGCCCGATTGAACCAGCTACAAAACGAGGTTTCTGCGGATTTTTAGCGGTAAATTCATCGGCTACTTCACGAGCAATTTTGGCAGATTGATAATTCAATTCATACACATAATCTTCCATGTGATAATCGGCCATGGCGATTGATGTTCCCGAAAAAGTGTTGGTTTCGGCAATATCAGCTCCAGCCTCAAAGTATTTAGCATGAATTTCTTTGATAACCTCTGGCTTCGTGATAGAAAGCATATCGTTATTACCTTTTACTTCATGCGGAAAATCTTTGAAACGCTCGCCACGATAATCAGCATCTGATAATTTGTATTCTTGAATCAACGAACCCATCGCACCGTCAAGCACAAGGATTCTATCTTTTAGTATTTCTCGGATGTTAGCCACTTCTTAACCTTATTTTTTTGTGATAATAATTTTGCAATTTAGAAAATTGCTGTACTGTCAAACAACAAAATTTATCTTACAAAAGTACGATTTAAAGATTGATTTTTTAAATAATTTACAAAAAATAGATAAATTATCTAAAACTTGATTGTTTGATACGTTTTTTATTTTTAATTTTGACATAAATATTTGATAAAAACGACATTTTATCTATGCAAAAATTAGATAGTACCGACCGTGAAATTTTGAAGTCTCTTCAAGAAAATGCACACTTGACCACTAAAGAACTGGCATCTCGGCTAAATCTCTCGCCTACACCTGTCTATGAGCGTGTGCGAAGACTCGAAAACGAGGGAGTGATAAAGAAATATGTAGCCCTTATCGACCGTGAGAAAGTTGGCAAAGATTTGATGGTTTTCTGTAATATCCGTCTGAAAGAACATGCCCAAGAAGCAGGAAAAAGATTCGTGCAGGAAATTGTAAAACTTGATGAGGTGATTGAATGCCACAATATTTCGGGCGAATACGATTTTATGATAAAAGTAGTGGTGGAAGACATGCGTGAATACCAAAGTTTTTTGATGAACAAATTGGCTTCACTCGAAAATATTGGAAGTACGCACAGCACTTTTGTGATGAGTGAAATTAAGAATGAGACGAAGTTGGATATTTAGATAGTAGATTTTAGAAGTGAGACAAAAGATATATTCTCTTGTCTCACTTCTAAAGTCTAATCTTATAAATCAAACTTAATCCCTTGAGCGAGAGGCAATTGTGTACTATAATTAATAGTATTTGTTTGGCGACGCATGTAGTTTCTCCACGCATCTGAGCCACTTTCACGTCCTCCGCCTGTTTCTTTTTCTCCCCCAAATGCTCCACCAATTTCTGCTCCTGAAGTACCGATATTTACATTGGCTATTCCACAATCTGAACCAGCATAAGATAAGAACTGTTCAGCTTCACGCATATTGAGTGTAAAGATTGACGACGAAAGTCCTTGCGGAACGGCATTTTGTAATTCGATGGCTTCATCGAGCGTTGAAAACTTCTTGATGTAAAGAATCGGAGCAAAGGTTTCGTGGCAAACCGTTGGGCTTTGGTTGGTTACTTCCACAATCGTTGGTTTTACATAACAACCTGATTCATAGCCAGTTCCCGATAAGACTTCATTTCCATAAAGCACTTTACCGCCTTCATTTTGAATATTGGCGATGGCAGTTTTATAATTATTTACGGCCTCAACGTCAATCAATGGCCCAACGTGGTTATTGACATCGAGTGGGTCGCCAATGCGGAGTTGAGCATAGATTTTCACTAAGCGATTTTTCACTTCTTCATACATACTTTCGTGCAAGAATAAGCGACGAGTTGTAGTGCAACGTTGCCCTGCTGTTCCGACTGCACCAAAAACTACGGCTGGAATAACTACCTCTAAATCAGCATTTTGTGTAACAATAATGGCATTATTTCCGCCCAATTCTAATAAACTTTTGCCAAAACGAGCAGCAACTGCTTGGCCAACGGCTTTACCCATGCGAGTTGAACCTGTGGCCGAAACCAAAGCTACATTGGTATCATTCGATAACCATTCACCTACTTTTCTATCACCCACAATTAGGCAAGAAACACCTTCGGGAATATCATTTTTGCGTAACACATCTTGAATGATATTCTGACAAGCAATGGCCGTTAAAGGCGTTTTTTCGGAAGGTTTCCACACACACACATCGCCACAAACCCACGCCAACATACTATTCCATGACCAAACGGCCACTGGAAAATTAAAAGCTGAAATGATACCGACAACACCCAGTGGATGCCATTGCTCGTACATACGGTGTTGCGGACGCTCAGAGTGCATAGTAAGACCATATAATTGGCGAGAAAGCCCGACTGCAAAATCGCAAATATCAATCATTTCTTGTACTTCTCCCCAGCCTTCTTGTAGGCTTTTGCCCATTTCGTAGCTAACTAAACGGCCTAAAGCATCTTTGTTTGCACGCAGAGCATCACCCATCTGACGCACAATTTCGCCACGCTTTGGGGCAGGCACCGCACGCCAAACTTTAAAAGCAGCGTTGGCACTTTCTATTACTTTATCATAATCTTCACGGTTTGCTTGACGTACTTTTCCAATCAATTGTCCATCCACTGGCGAATACGAACTAAGCACTTTTCCTCCACCTGCCCAGCTTTCAATACCCGTGCTAACGCCATTGTTGAGGGATTTAATTTTAAGTGTTTTTAATACTTGTTTCATTGGTTTTGTTGTTGTTTTGAAGTGTATGTATTGTTTTCTTGACTTGAAACTATAATCATATATTTTCTAACTTAGTTATCCATTGATTAAAGCGAGGACATTTTATTCTTATTTTTGATAATCCAATACCTTGGGCAAGCAACGAACCATAAATAACCTTCATGTTCTCATTTTCTGAGTAATAGCCTTTTATAATTTTTGAAAGTCTTTTTGAAGGTGCAGTTGTTGGTCCATCGTTTATCATTTCGGGATTACTAAATTCGTGAATTGTTGCCTCTAAATATTCATAATTTAAAAATTCTTTTCTTTCAAAATTGTCATTAAATACTTTTAAATCACTAAAAAGTAAAGCTTCGAATTCATGCAGCTGAATATATGGAATAAATCTACTCTGCAAATCGGTAGTAATATCATTCAACATACCTACTTCCATTAATTGCATTGAATCATTTTTATCATTTATATTTTTAGCTTCCTCCCAGTTTGGATATTTATGATTTTTATGAATGCCATAAAAATCAATCAAAGTGGTTACAATAGCTGTTTTATCTTGTTTTAAATGTGTTTCTATTTGAAATTTAAGAGCCTCCCAATTTACAATTCCTCCATGAGTCTTCTTGATAACTGGATTATCAAGATAAATATAAAGTTTATTAAAGTGAGGTTGTAAAACATCATTACAAAATTCTTGCTCTGTTTGTCCCTCACCAATAATAATAATTCTTTTCATAATTATTTTTTTGTGAATGGCTGTGCAGCATTAATAATATTTCTTTCCCATAAATCACCCAAAGAGAAATCTTGTAACCAGGCATCAAGACTTGTTGAGTCCAAACGTTTAAAAATTGTTTGTCTTTCTTCAACACTCTTATCTGTAACAACTATGTCTTCCGGCGAAAAGTTACTAATCAAACTTGGAGACTGCGTTGCTACAATAATTTGCGTCTTGCTTGATGCTGCTTGAATCATTCCCGCTAATTTTCCGATAGCAAAAGGATGCAAACCTAACTCAGGCTCATCAATAATAATAACTGATGGTGGTATAGGTTGCATTAATAGAGTTGCTAATGCGATAAATCGAAGAGTTCCATCAGATAATTGATAAGCCGAAAAATTAGATTCAGAATCTCCTCTATCAACCCAACGAAGTTCTATTTCCCTTTCATTCAAACGGTTAGGTTCTAAAATAAATCTATCAATATATGGAGCTATTGCTTGAATGGTTTTCTCTATTCTCGAAAATATTTTTGGGTGATTAACCTTAATTAAGTATAAAAAAGCGGGCAAATTTCGCCCATCTTGCTTAAAATATTGATTATCATTAATATCGCAACTCCTTCTTAAATAAGATGTAGATGATGTATCGTGAAAGTGGAAAACTTGAATATTCGATAAATGTTCTGCTAAATATATGTCTCTAAAAAGTTTAGAATTAGCTATACTTGACTCAAGTAAGTTATTTACTACAAAGAAATTGTTTTTAATGTCTTCTCTATCGACTCTAAAACCAGAACCCTCAGAATCAATGAATAAGCCCCCCTCTTTGTTTTGCATCAAATTAAAGTAGTACGCATTGTTGGTACGAATTTCTCTACCTTTGGTGCTAAAAATAATTTTACCAAATATATTTTCCGTCATTTTACGCCCAAAGTAGAGTAAATTATCAGCCTTTTCTTCCAGAATGTGCTTCTGTAATCTCTGATTAAAAATTACATTTATCAACTTAAAAAAAGACACGAAATTACTTTTACCTGCTCCATTACTACCAATCAAAATATTGATTGGCTTCAATTCTAATTTTAGTTCCTTAATAGATTTAAAGCCTTTTATTTCTATGTAATCAATCATTATAAATAAGCATTTATATACATCTTGCTGACGCAAAACCCCACAAATATAAAGAAACCAACCCAAGCCACAAACTCTCGGTTGTATATCCTAAGAATTTGCTATATTTAGGCACAAAATCTATTCAAAAACTTTATGAACGCTACCGAATTATCTTGGAAAACCTCCGATGGACTAAATATTTACGGCAAAAAATGGGAAACAAATATACCCACAAAAGCCGTCATTTGCCTCATGCACGGCATGGGCGAGCATATCAATCGCTATAATCATGTGGCTGAAATGTTTACGTCCAATGGCTATGCCGTGATTGGCTGCGACCAACGTGGGCATGGAAAATCGGAAGGAAAACGTGGGCATTTTCCAGATTTTGAAACTTTCTTGAATGATGTCGATGCACTTTTGAAAGCCGCCTCCACTCATTTTCCCGAAGCTAAACAAATACTTTACGGCCATAGCATGGGTGGAAATTTGGTGGCTAATTATTTGCTTCGTCGTCAACCCAAAATTGCTGGAGCGATTTTGTCTTCTCCTTATTTTCAACTGGCTTTTCAACCCTCGCCAATTACACTTACTATTGGTCGATTGATGAAAGGGATTTTTCCTTCGTTGAGTTTGAGCAGTGGCTTAGATTCTTCGGCTATTTCGAGAGATGCAGAGGAAGTGAAAAAATACAATAACGACCCACTCGTGCATGATAAAGTTTCAGCTAAAATGGGCATCGAAATGATAGAAACTGGTCAATGGGCAATTGACAATGCCAATAAATTAAGTATTTCAACTTTGGTCTATCACGGGACTTCCGACCGACTTACTTCGCATCTTGGTAGTGAACTTTTTGCTAAAAAGGCAGGAAAACTCGTGACATTTATTTCGCTCGAAGGGCTTTTTCACGAAACGCATAATGAATCTGAAAAGGAAGAAGTTTTCAATAATATCATTCTTTGGCTCAACGCCTTAGTTAGTCCGTAGCTATTTGTTTGTCATAAAAAAACTCCGCAGAGATTTCTCTCCACGAAGTTCTCGAAATCACTCAGCAACTTGTCGAATTAAAAGGTTCACTCTTTTTAAACTTACATTTTGAGTAGTTTCATTTTGTTAGACCTTCAATATTACTTTTGGTCACATTTTAGTGCAGTTTATGAATTTACCCAGTTGTTTTAACTCCGTTTAAACAATAATTGAAAGCAAATTGATATTTTTTGTAAAAAAAGATTTATTTTACACAACTAAAAGACAAGAATCCTAAATTCAATCAATGATAAATTTAAGTGCCAACATAGTCAATGTATTTGACGGTATGGTTTCGTACGGAACCTTGAGTATCGAAAATGGTAGAATCCATCAAATAAATCTACAAGGAAAAGAAAGAGAAGGTGAGAAATATATTTTGCCAGGCTTAGTTGATGCTCATGTTCATGTTGAAAGTTCGATGCTAACACCTGCTCAGTTTGCTCGATTGGCGGTGGTACATGGAACCGTCGGTACTGTCTCAGACCCACATGAAATTGCGAATGTTTTAGGGGTCAAAGGAGTAGAATTTATGATTGAAGATGGGCGACGTGTACCCTTCAAGTTTTGCTTTGGTGCCCCTTCATGTGTTCCTGCCACTGGTTTTGAAACTGCTGGGGCGGAAGTAACAGTGAAGGATATTGCACATTTGTTTACGTACAAAGAAGTTGGTTATTTGGCTGAAATGATGAATTTTCCTGGGGTTTTGCACGAAGACCCAATCGTAATGCAAAAAATTGCGTTGGCACAAGCATTTAATAAACCTATAGATGGACATGCACCAGGATTAAGAGGAGCAGCCGCAAAAAAATATATTGATGCAGGAATAGAAACAGACCATGAGTGTTTTACGAAACCTGAAGCTTTAGAAAAATTAAAGCTTGGCATGAAAATATTGATTCGAGAGGGAAGTGCTGCTAAAAATTTTGAAGAATTGATTCCTTTGGCCCATGAATATTTTGCCAATATGATGTTTTGTTCGGATGACAAACATCCCGATAATTTGGTAGAAGGGCATATCAATCAACTCGTAAAAAGAGCGATTGCCAAAGGAATCGATAGATTCAAAGTACTAAGAATGGCAACGATTAATCCGATTTTACATTATCGAATGAATATTGGGTTACTGAGAGAAGGCGATTGGGCTGATTTTATTATGGTTGATAATTTAGAAGATTTCAATATAGAGACCACCTATGTCAATGGCCTTAAAGTAGCCGAAAATGGTGTTTCATTCATTGAAAACCTGCAAAGTGAAGTTATTAATAATTTTGATTGTGAGCCAATTGAATCGAAGCAAATTGAAGTACTTGCTCCAGAAAAGAATCAACGAATGCGGGTCATACAAACCATTGACGGACAGTTAATTACAAATGAGATATTTGTTGAGCCGAAAGTGGAAAATGGTTTAGTAGTAGCAGATTTAGAACACGATGTTCTAAAAATAGTTGTTCTGAATCGTTATAAAACTGCTCCGCCAACCGTTGCCTTTATTAAAAATTATGGTTTGAAAGAAGGGGCAATTGCATCGTCGGTTGGGCATGATTCTCATAATATTATTGCGGTCGGAGTCGATGATTACTCCATCTGCGAAGCCATTAATTTGATTATAAAAGAAAAAGGTGGAGTTTCTGCCGTAAGCAATACAAAACGTGGAGTACTTGGCTTGCCAGTAGCAGGGTTGATGAGTAGTGAAGATGGCTATAAAGTGGCCGAAAGCTATACAAAAATTGATACATTTGTAAAAGAACAACTTGGTAGCACACTTATTTCGCCATTTATGAGTTTATCATTTATGGCTTTATTAGTTATTCCAGCCTTAAAATTGAGTGATTTGGGTCTTTTTGATGGTGAAAAATTTGAGTTTGTTGATTTATTTGAATAAAAAAAGACGGGTGAGTTGTTGCAACTCACCCGTCTTTTTTTAGAACTTGTCTAACATTAATTAAAGATTTACTTTTCTTACAAAACATATAGCCATCGCTATAATATTAAGACATAGCCAATTATTAGCTTTAGTTTCATACCTCACTAATAATGCTT
>JAIYBU010000198.1 GCA_027488335.1 Cytophagaceae bacterium | reverse complement strand
GAAAGCAAAAAACATTTTTCCAGAATAGATTGGTTCGATGTTAAAATCATGTTCAATATTAAATTTTGATACAAAATCAATCAAGTCGGGAGTTTTTTTTGCGTATCCGCCATGATGTTCGCTCCACAAAACTTCAAAGTTTTGATTGAATTTCCCATTAAGTTTTTCAGTCAAACTTGCTATTTCGTCTAATAAATACTGTCCATTTTTCAAGGCACAAACGCCTATAACTTTGGTTTTTTTATCAGAACGTGCGATAATTCCCGAAATTGTACCTGCGGTGCCAACTGGACACAAAATATAATCGGGAGCTGTACCCATTTGTTCCTCAATTTCCTCCACCATCTCGCCTACTCCTGCCAATGACAAAGGTGTAGTTCCTCCTTCAGGAATAACGATTGAATTTTTAAAACCCTCACCCATATGGATGGATTGGGGGGAGGTTCTCATTTCTCTATACGCTGTTCTCGACACAAAATGCAATTGCATACCACACTCAGTGGCAAATTTTAGTGTTTCTGAGGAGTTTTCGTTCAATTCATCACCACGAATAATACCGACTGTTTCGAAACCAAAATATTTTCCAGCGGCCGCAGTTGCATAAATATGATTAGAATATGCTCCGCCAAAAGTTACAATTTTTCGGGCTCCTTGATTTTGTGCTTCAAACAAATTGTATTTCAATTTCCGCCATTTATTGCCTGAAATTTCGGGGTGAATTAAATCATCTCTCTTTACAAAAACTTTAATTCCATTTGCTGTGAACATAGCATCATCCAATTTTTGTAGTGGCGATGGCAATGATAAAATTTGATTTATTCGCTCAGAAAAACCACCATAAACAGAAATATCGCTCATTTTATCTTAAATTTGCCGTAAATTTAAGGATAATGAACGAAGAACAAGAAATTATTGAAAACGAAGAAGAAGACGAACTATTTGAACATCAACGAATTGTGGTTGATAAGGGCCAAATTTCGATGCGTTTAGACAAATATTTACCTCATTTCACGAAAAATATTTCTCGTAATAAAATCCAAAACTCAATTGATGCTGAGGCAATAAAAGTCAATGGAATTACGGTTAAAGCAAGCTATAAAGTAAAACCTTTTGATGTAATTACGTTTTCGTTGCCTCGCCCGCCACGTGTATTTGAGTTGCTTGAAGAGAATATTCCACTCAATATTGTTTACGAAGACGAAGATGTAATGGTTATTAATAAGCCCGCAGGCATGGTGGTTCATCCAGCCGTTGGCAATTGGTCGGGAACGCTCGTAAATGGTTTAATTTATTACCTCAAAAATCTTCCAACACACCGCAATGGCGAAATTCGACCAGGTTTAGTGCATCGTATAGATAAAGATACTTCGGGTCTTTTGGTTGTTGCTAAAAATGATTTTGCGATGACTTTTCTGGCTAAACAGTTTTTCGACCATTCCATCGAACGCACCTATTATGCACTCGTCTGGGGTGTACCAAAAGAACCTACTGGCACTATCCATAATTATATTGGTCGAAGCTTAAAAAACAGAAAACTCAGCGAGGTATTTTTAGATGCTTCACATGGTAAAGAATCTATTACACATTATAAAATTCTGAAAGATTTTCGATATGTATCACTCGTTCAGTGCAATTTAGAGACTGGTCGAACGCACCAAATTAGGGTGCATATGAAGTTTTTAGGACATACCCTTTTTAGTGATTCAGAATATGGAGGTGACAAAATTTTGAGAGGTCAACAATTTTCCACTTATAAAAAATTTGTCGAAAATTGCTTTGAGGTAATACCTCGACAGGCACTTCATGCCAAAACGTTGGGGTTTGTGCATCCTCGTACCAAAGAATGGATGCAGTTCGATACCGAATTACCTGATGACTTTAAAACCGTTCTCGAAAAATGGGAAGGTTATGTAAATAATATTTAAAAAATTTGATGGATTAAATTTAAAACCCTATTTCCTATGAAAATTAAGATACGAAAAATAAAAAAAGCTGATGTTCAGCGAGTTTATGAACTTGTTTACGAACTGGCCGTTTATGAAAAAGAGCCTCAGCAAGTAACCAATACAGTTGAAATGATGCTCAAAGATGGCTTTGGTAGAAATAAGATTTATGGTTGCTTTGTGGCCGAAGTCGATGGCACGATTCAAGGAATTTCAATTTATTATTACCGATATTCAACGTGGAAAGGTAAGCGTTTGTATTTGGAAGATATAGTAGTTACTGAGTCAATGCGTGGCTATGGCTTAGGGAAACTTCTTTTTGATAAAGTGATTGAAGAAGCCAAAAACACCGACTGCACGGGTATGATGTGGCAAGTACTCGATTGGAACGAACCTGCTATTAATTTTTACCGTAAAAACTTCCCAACTCGCTTTGATGAGGGTTGGATAAATTGCCATTTAGATTTCTGAAAAGTCAGCAGTTTTCAGAAAGTAACTGGCAATAAATTAATATCTTGAATTTATGCACTGAAAATGGATTATTGGATATTAATTTCGTTGACGCTCCATTCTTCGACGTTCTTTTTGCAGTTTTTGTTGTTTTCTGTGGTCTTTCATGGCTTTTTCACCGATGTAATGAATTTTTGCTTTCCAAAACTTCCTTGGATTGAAAGTTCGGCCGCCGTGTTTATGTTCCATCTCAACCTTGCACGACTTTACTGGGCATGGTCGATGCACATAACAACTCTGGAAAATTAAACAAAGAATAAAGATAAAAAGGAAGTGTTTCATTTAATTGTCTTAATGCCCAAAAGCATTATTTAATATTCAGCAAAACCTGATTTTACAAAATTAATACTTTGTTGCATAATTTAGACAAAAATCTTTTCCATTTTGATGGCAGAACTCATTCAGATAAAAATACAACATTCGGCAGTTTTAACAAAACTACAAAAACAATTTAATACGAGTATTCAGAAAATAAATACGCTTAAAAACAAAATTCAGTTTGTAAAAGCCGAAATTGAACAAATTCAAGTAAAAATTACTGCTGAAATTTTGCCACTTGAAAAGAAACTTTTTAAAATTCAGGTAAAAGAGGTTATCTATTTAGATGCTCTCTACCAGCAATCAATCTTTAAAAAGCGTGATACCGAAACTCTTTCAGAAATCATTTTGGAGCGTACCAGTGAATTGATAAAGAGAACGGATTCGCCCGAATTAGAAGATATTTTTATCCGACACAATAATGGCGTAAGTTTTGAAGAAGCCAACGAAGAAGCTAATAAAATGGCATCTGAAACACTAAAAGACTCGTTTTCTTCAATTTTTGGAATCAAATTCGATGATGATGCTGATTTGAGTGACCCCGCAAAATTCCAAGAATACCTCGACCAACAAGTTGAAGCTGATGAGGCCGAATATGAAGCCCGAAAAGCAAATAAAAAGAAAACCGCTAAACAACTTGATAAAGAAGAAAAACAACGTCAAGAAGAGAAAAACTTGAATAAGACAAGCCGCCAAATTTATATGGAATTGGTGAAGGCATTTCACCCCGACCGTGAAAAAGACGAACTCGAAAAAGAACGTAAAACACTGCTGATGCACCGCATTACTGAGGCCTACGAGAAGGATGATTTATTTGATTTGCTCCGACTAAGACTCGAACTTTTAGGTACTGATTTTGAGCATAGCAACGATGAAAGCCTCAAATATTATGTAAAACTATTGAAACAACAAGTTGCGGAGTTGGAAGAAGAACTTTCGGAAACAACATCGTTCGGCCAAACTTCGTTTTTTGGACCTTCGCTTTATGACCGTTTTGGCTCGGATGATTATCAAACTTTAGAAGCAAAATTTAAGAAAGAAATCTCAAATTTGAAGAAAATTATCAAAAACGAAGAAAAGCAAGTACCATTTTATAAAGATAGCGTTCAGGTAAAATATCTAATTGACCAACATCGTCAGGAGCAAAAAAACAGAAAACGTAGAGGTTTTGATATAAATGATGTTTTTGGCATGATGTAAAAAAGAGGCTCGTTTTATAAAAACGAACCTCTTTAAAGAATTTATCAGTACATTAGGCTATTTACAGCAATAATTTTATTGTGGACTACTGACGGTCAACGGTTTACTATTTAATTTTATCTCTTCTTTGCTTCAACTCTCGCCAAGTCGTCAGAATAATACCATTGTCTTGGATGTACTTTTTTAATGCAGGGTCAATCATGGCAAGCATATCACCACGGCGAGTATTTCCCGAATCTGAAATGTGTTCAAATACTTCGGTAGGCGAAGTACAGTGCATAATTACCATCGTTACGCCCGCCTGTAAATCCTTAAATGACTCGATGTATTTTTGAGTTTTATATTTCTGCAAAGCCTTTTCATCAGGATTTTTCACTTTATCCATTGTCCAGCCATAACTAATATTATGCAAGTCGTCTAAGACTGGCAAACCAGCATTCCAGAGCATTTTTCCGATTTTTTGAGCTTGTTCAAGTGTTAAACCTGCCGCACCATCACGCAAAATCATGGTATCATGCCCCCCTGGAAACATCACAGGAATTTTGTTTTCGATGCCCACTTTAAAATAACGCTCCAAATAGTCTTGACGGGCAAAAAGTGTTCCCATGTGCGAGTCCATGTGGGTTGGTTCAAAGCCCATTGCTCTTGCTCTTTCTAACTGGCTTCTGATTTCTTTCTCAATTTCATCGGCAGATGCGTGTTTGGCAGTTTCTTCCACACTTCGCCACATTGCCCCTTCTGCATCAACCAAATTTGGCACGGTTGGCTTACCTGCCAATGGCCCCCAACGATAATCTTTCCATTCGGAAGTTAGCGTGAGGTGTAATCCTGCGTCAATTTGAGGATGATTTTTAAGGTAATGCACAAAACCTGGTACCCATGAACAAGGCATCATAACACTCATAGATGTGGCAACACCCTCTTCAACAGCTTTTATAGCTCCAACGTTTGAGTCGTACGACATACCAACATCATCAACGTGCATGATTACAACTTTTGCACCTTTCGGAAAACCTAATTTTTCGGCATAAGTTTCATTTTGTGCTTTCAAAACTAATGTAAAGCACAGCATAAAGAGAAATAAGATGTATTTTTGCATAATTTTAGAGTTGCGTATATGGCAAAGGCACTAAGAAAACTCTGATAATGTGCGAAACTGAATTGGCATATTCGGCTGCACTCGAAATACGTTTCCAATCTGGGTTTGCACTAAAAACCTTCCAATTAGCATCTCGCTCTTCCATGTTTTTAAAAGCCAACATATAAGTCAAGCATGGCATGTATTCGCCTGCAATTACTTCGCCGAAAAATACTGAATTGAGTTTTGTGTCTCTAAAAATCTTCAATTCTTCATCATTAAACATTTTTCGTTTACGGCGAGCTGCATCTTCTGAATAACTTTGATAAATCCTCAATTCAAATAACTTTTGGTCAGCAGTTGGTTTGACCAATTGAGGAATTCCGTCAAAGGCATTCATAATTGATGAGGTATAACGAGCATAAGGTGCTTTTTCGGGCGGTAAAGCATTATATTCTTGTGTTGCTTTCAAGAAATCTTCGTCAGCCTTTACTTTTGCATTTACACTGGCGAAGTCTTCGATAGAGGCGTATGGAATTAGAATATAAATTTTTGCGGGGTCAGAAGCACCCATTTCGCCAAATGCACCGATATTTTTTACACCATATTTGTTTAGTGCAGGAAAAAGGGCATTTTTAAAATAATTTTCAATATTTGAACGTGGTGTACCGAACTTTAATTCATACGTACGAAGTTCATAAAATTCTTTTTTTGCTTGGGCAAATGCACCAATAGCAACAAACCATAAAACTAAAATTAGGTTGATTTTTTTCATTTTAAATTTATTTTGATTACATAATTTGATAAATGCGAATAAAAACAAGGCTATTTCTGAGGAAATGCTTCTAAAACTTTCTTCACGACACCATCCATTGCTTCGGTAGCAATCCATCGTACGACCATCACTAAATCGTGGTCGGGGTCAACATAAATCATGTTTGTACCGTTTCCCAAATGATAAAATGCTTTGGCCGAAGCACTTGGCAACAATTTTTGGTCGGTATTCAAAAACCAATTCATATAGCCATAAGTAGGCTGAGCAGGCGTTGGTGTAAGAGCCTGATTTACCCAATTTTCAGATAAAAGTTGTTGGTCTTTCCATCGGCCTTTATTCAATGAAAGCAAGCCAAAACGTCCCATATCGTAGGCATTTATAAACATTCCACCGCCCCAATGACCTCCACCACTGACTGACTGAACGGCTTGTCCATCCAACACAATCCATGAGTTTCGGTAGCCAGTCCAACGCCATGTATTCGATGCACCGATTTTATCCATCAGGTTTTCTTTCAAAACTTGTGGCAAAGGCTTACGCCATACACTCAAAGCCGCCAGCGAAAGTACATTGACTCTTACATCGTTATATTCATAAACACTTCCTTGCTTGTTTCTTGGTCTATTCAACCATTTAGAAGCATCTTTATCTGGTCTATCGGCCCAATCGGGTTTCCCCCAAAGCGTACCTTCCCAATCACTGGTTTGGCGTAGTAGTGCATCCCAAGTGATGGTTTTATTATGCGGTGTATCAAAAAGTTGAAGCATTTCGGGTTTGCCAAAATCATCGGCCGAACGACTGACTGGATTTCCATAAATTTCGATTGGTGGAATATACGCCGCAACCGTATCGAAGACATTTCTAATAAGACCTCGGTCAACCGCCAGGCCAACAACACTTGATAAAAAACTTTTAGTTACACTGTGCGTAATGTCGCAGCGGTTTGGTTCACCCCACTGAGCTACAATATAGCCTTTATGAATAATTAGTCCAGTTGGTTCACCTCTTTCGGCAAACGGGCCAATTGCAAAGCCAAAAGGTTCTTTTCCAAATGATTGATAATGAGACACTTCCATGTTTCTCGGATTCTTGATTTCATTATCTTGGGCAAATTTTATGGTTTCCTTAATCTTTTCATTATTTAAACCCAATTCGGCAGGATTCTTAGAAAGCCATTGATTAGCTGCTGGAAAATAAGTTTCTGTTTTAGATTTTTGAGCAAAAATTAAGGTGCACGATAAAAATAAAAATACTAACGTTTGAAAAGAAGACGTTTTATACATAATGTTAGCTTGAATAAAGATTATCAGTAAAATAAACCATTAAAAACATTTTTTGAATTAATTTGCGATGAATAAATTTAAAGTTGAGACTTATGACGCAAATCGGGCTTACTATTTTGGCATTTTTCTTCATTTATGCGGGAGTTTCACACTTCACAAAGAAACACTTCTTTATGAAAACGATGCCACCTTATATTCCTAACCATGAAGAAATGGTAATTATTAGTGGCATTGCAGAAATTATTCTCGGCATTCGACTACTGTTCAGCAAAACACAGGCACTGGCCGCTTGGGGAATTATTCTATTGTTGATTACGGTTTTTCCTGCCAATATCTACATGGCCACTTCGGGTAAGTTCAAAAAAATACCACAGTGGTTGCTGTGGCTAAGACTTCCGTTACAATTAGTTTTGATTGCTTGGGCATATTATTATACTCGTAATTGAAAATGATTAAGAAATTTATACTACCTATTCCCCATTATCCAACTAATATCTTCCTCCGAAATTACTGGTGTTGCTCCTTTCTGTGTAGCCACAAAAGCTCCTACGGCACAAGCATACTTTAGAGCTTCGGCTGGACTTTCACCAGTAATCCATTTAGTAATAAATGAAGCCAAAAACGAATCTCCACTACCAATCGTATCGCTTACCGAAACTTTAAAACCCTGATGTTCAGCTACTTCATTGTTTTCATCAATGAAAAAAGCACCGTTTCCACCTTTGGTCACGATGATTCCTTTGAGTGCATAACGCTCTTTTAAAAATCTTGCATTAGCAGTTTCGTCGCCCGCTTGTCCATACCAAGCACAAATCATTTCCAGTTCTTCGTCGTTAACTTTTACAATATCGGCAACGTTAAAAAGTTCATTGGCCAATTCGGAAGTATAAAATGGTTTTCTGAGATTTATATCTAAAATTTTCAGTTTGGCGTTTGCTTGTAGTTGCAAAAGCGTTTGTTTTGACACGTCATTTCTAACAGCTAAACTTCCGAAAACCAAAGCATCGGCTGTTTGAACAGTACTTTTTGCAGTTTCAGTGTAGCGAATAAAATCCCAAGCAACAGGCTCAATGATTTCGTAAGAAGGACTCCCCTTGGCGTCTAAAGTTACTTCGACGATACCCGTTTGATAGTCATTTTTCTGAATATTTTCGACGTTTAAACCTCTGCTTACTAAAAAAGATTTTATTTCTTCACCCAGTTCATCGTCACCGACGGCACTAATCATTGTAGCAGTTAAACCTAATTGGTTGGCATGAACCGCCACATTCATCGGAGCTCCACCTGCAATTTTTCCAGTTGGAAGTAAATCCCACAACACTTCGCCGAAACAAACTATACTTTTATTTAACATTATTCTTAAATGACTGATTGTAAAAATGATTTTATTTTATGGTGAACATGCAAATTGGACTTTCCTACAAACTAACCTCCCTTATTTCTTCCAAATTGATTTTAATGGAGAAAATCTTCCAGAGGTCAACTCAGCTTTACCCGCTTTACTGTAAAGCTCAATTTTTGTATAATCTTCATTCGGAAAGAACAAATCTGTCAAAGCAATTTTTCCATCATTTATAAAAACTTCGATAGAGGCATTATCAATTAAAGCCTTGATACTCAACTCTTTTAAGTTTTTGAACGGAGCAGTATGTTTCTTAGCAAATTTAGTCGAGAAGTCAGATTTTCCTGCATTCGTTCGGTCGATAAAAACTTGTTTTGTAGTTTTATCATAACCGAAAATCAGTTTCTCGTTTTTTGAGTTTGACAAAACAAAACCCATTTCGGAAGCAGTTGATGCTGCTAAATCGAATGTTAAATCGAGTTCGTTTAAAACTGATTTATTGTCGATTAAAGTTGAGTTTGAAATTGTTTGTTTTGGAATATTGGTTGAAGATAATTGCAGTTTTTCAAGTTGACCTACGGGCATTTGTGCCAAACGGAAGCCTTCCGAAGTTTGAATGAGAGATAATTTTCGAGGAACTGTCATGCCACTTCGCCAAGTTGAAGTAGGTACTTTAGTTGCATAATCGTCCCAATTCGACATCCAACCTATGTAAATTCGTTCATTATTGGGTGCATTAAACCACGAAACACCAGCGTAATTATCCGCCCCAAAATCTAACCAAAGTTTGGTTTTGGGTGAATTATCATTCGTGAAAGTTTTTCCATCAAAATCACCCACAAAATACTGAGTCCCCGAACCACCATTTACCGCACCACGACCAATATTCTGAATCAAAACCCATTTTTCTTTGCCATCTTCGGTCTTGAAAGAAATCAAATCTGGGCATTCCCAAACACCATCATTTACACTTTCTTTCCAACCAAATTCACTGGCTTTTTGCCAATTTTTCAAGTTTGGAGAAGTGAAAATTTCTAATTTTTTTCCGACTGCCAAAGGCATTATCCAGTTTTTGGTGGCTTCATGCCAAAACACTTTTGGGTCACGAAAATCGGCATCGCCTTTACTTGGTAACACTGGATTTTTAGTATATTT
>JAIYBU010000147.1 GCA_027488335.1 Cytophagaceae bacterium | reverse complement strand
GGTGGATTTTATGATGGCAAAAAATTCCATGATTTTAATCACCTTGATATTATGGAACACGTAGGACACGCTTGGTACAAAGATGTTCCTGCTGCTCACCCATGGGACGAGCCTTTGCCTACACCATTGCCATCGCAAAATCTTGAAAATTCAGATTTTGGTGGCAAATATAGTTGGTCGAAAGCTCCACGCTACACAGGTTATGCGGCTGAGGCGGGTCCATTGGCAAGAGTAATTATGAATGCCAATCCAACGAATGAAAAACACCAAATTCAAGACCCGTTGTTTTTGGATATTATGGAAAAACTTGGTCCAAGTGTATTTACACGTACATTGGCTCGTTTGCACGAAACGGCACGTTTATATGATTACATCGACGAATGGTTACGCCAAATTGACTTAAATGGTGAGTTTTATATCAAGCCAACCGAAAAGGATGGCAAAGGTTTTGGCTGTACGGAAGCGGCTCGTGGAGCGTTGGCACACTGGATTGAAATCGAAAATGGTGTTATCAAAAACTATCAAGTAATGGCTCCAACAACATGGAATGTAGGACCAAACGATGATAAAGGAAACCCAGGCCCAATTGAAGCAGCTTTGGAAGGTACTGAAATCGAAGACCCACACGACCCAGTGGAAGTGGGAATGGTTGCTCGCTCATTTGATTCATGTTTGGTATGTACAGTTCATGCCCATGATGCCAAAAGTGGCAAAGAATTAGCAAAATTCAAGTTATAAAGTAAGATTAATAGACAAAGGGAAAGAAATATATTTTCAAAAAGTCTATAAAATTAATTTAAAGCCCGTAAATCTATGTATGTTTACGGGCTTTCTGTACTAAACTGACTAACCATGCCCCCCGCTGAAACAAACATAGCAATTTTGGAAAAAAACACAATTTTAGCAACAAAAACTGCTATTATGGGTTTTGGAAATCCATGCAGGAGTGATGATGGCATAGCAATTTATGTGATTGACGAACTCCGAAAAGTAATTGGCGACGAACATGAATCCATTACACTTTTCGATATGGGAACGTCAGCCTTTGAAGTGCTTTTTCAGCTCAAAGGGCATAGCCGCATCATTATTGTTGATGCTGTAATAAATACTGGTGAAACAGCAGGAACACTCTATAAGCTGCCTGCAAGCGAGATTAACGCCCAAATTAATGACGACCCGATGGTGTTTTTGCATAGTTTGAAATGGGACCAAGCCTTGTCATACTCTAAGAAAATATTGCGAGAAGAATATCCCGAAGACATTCAAGTGTATTTGATTGCCGTTGATAACCTCAAGCTTGATATTAATCTAAGCGAAGCTGTAAAAAATGCTGGTGATAAAGTAATTGATTTGATTTTAAAAGATATTTTGATTTAGGTAATTATTAACACAACTGTTTTCTTAGGTGCAATGACATCAAAGTAACTCTTATGGAAATTCAACTAAAAAATGGTCATATTTGCTTTGATAAAACACTGGTCGAAACGCTTTTTGGCGAAGAAGAAAAAGCCAATTTAGTGTATTATCCTGAGCGGAAAACTTTGCTTTTAGCGGCACGTTCAAAGACTTTTTTTGAGAAAATGCACAAAGTTCATTGGACTGTTCTGAAACTTCGTAACCTAAAAGGCGATAAAACAATTTCGATTCAAGACCTAATTCTTGATAATGACCTTGAGAATACGGACCGCCTTTTGAATTATGAAATCAAAAATACAGGAATCATTAGCATCGAACTATAAATGTATATTGCCGATAGCATAAATTTTGATTTCTCCGAAAATCAACGCGGAAACCAGAAAGATTTGGTGATTTTTTACCAAACCCGATGGCTACATGATACCGAAGTGAAATACATGATTGACCACCGAAGCGGAAGATGGCATCTAACAATAATTTATGTTTCAATTCATACTCCTTTAAAGATGCTTTGTCGTTATCTCGACCATTATGAGTCATTTAAAAAAGCTGAACTTTACGCCCAAATTTTTCAAAGGGGTATCAGAAAAGATGCTCGTGGAACCCTAAAACTTGACGAAAATGCTTACCATATTTGCTACAACTGAGACAATACAAATTATCCAAGAAATTATAGATGCCGAATTTCGCCTTAATGAACTTGTTTCGGTAAAAAATATAGATTTGCTTATAGATGAAATTGGCACTAACTATTTAATAATCAATCAAGAAGAAATAAAAAACCCAATTCATTGGAGCAATGATGCACCACCATACTTATTAGCGAACCCAATCAGTTTTGAAAAAAATAATCTTTTGGCAATCGTTTATTTTAAGCTCAATAATTACGAAAAAGCCTACGAATTTGCTGAAAATAATGCCATTTTATTGACTGATATTGATGCCTTTAATTGTCTACAACATAGTGTAGCGATGAACGTTGACACCAGTATTTCGCCTATTGAATCTTTTCAAAAATTCGACATTTATCGACACTGGCATAATTTAGCTATTAAATCATATTATGGCGAAACCATTAATTTCGTGAGTGTCTATCAAATCAAAAGTTTCTACGAAAAAGCCATTGATTTAGCTCCAAATGACGAATATAGAGCATTCACGGCCAAACATTTTGCCTCGCTTTTATTGGATGTTGAAGAACTTGAAAATGCTGAAATTCTGCTCGAAAACAGCATCAATAAAGCCATTTCAGACGATGCCAAATACGAATTAAAAAATATTCAGTATGGCGTTTGGCTCAAACAATTAGGTATCCCTTACGATAAAAATTTACTTGAAAAAATAAAAAATACGCTTTGGGAAGTATTAAAATATTACGAAAAACAGCAAAATCAAGTTCAAATTGCTTTGTTATTGATTGATGCTTCTCAAATTGCCAATATTTCTGAAAGTTTCACTGAGTCGCTGAGTTATATCAGTCGGGCAGTTGATATTCTACGTACAGAAGAAATTCCTGAACTATTGGCTAACGCACAATATCGCAAAGGTGTATTATTTTATACTTGGGCCCAAAATGGCAGTGTTCAGTTTTATAAACCTGCAATGGAGTCTTACCAAGAGGCACTAAAAGTATTTTCGTACGATAATGCACCCGATGTTTTTGCCGAAATTCAACATCATTTAGGCGTAATTTATTCCGAAATTCCTGATGAAATCAAGAAAAAAGGACTTTGGGCTGCTATTTCAGTAAGTTCATTTAATCAGGCCTTGAACCATTTTACAAGAGAAACGCATCCTTTTGAGTACGCTATGATTTGCAATAGCTATGCCAATGCCCTAACTAAATATCCGCCATCTGTGAAGGGAGATAATAACGCCAAAGCATTAGGCCTTTATCGTCAAGCACTTGAAATTCGTTCGGCAAACGAATTCCCTTACGAACGAGCCTTGACAATTCTCAATTTTTTAGAGGCTTGCTGGTACGTCAATCATGAAAATGAGCAAGAAGAACAAGCACTTTTTGATGAAATGATGGTCAAAGCCAACGAAATCAGCCAGCTTACTACCGATGAAAATTTACTCATTGATGCCCAAAGACACCTATACAAGATTCAAGAACTTAGCAAGTTAATGGCATAAAAACTTTTCCTGTATTGAATCATTTTTACTCTATAAAGATTATTTTAGAAAATATTTTCTAAAATTCAAATTCTGCTATTTTTTTCCTGAATATACGAATATCTTTGAGAAAGATAAGTTTAAAATAATGCACGAAATATCGTTAGTCCGAAATATTTTTAGAACCCTTGAAGAGGAATTTCCGAGTGATATGGATAACATTCGTGGAATATTTTTGAAAGCAGGTTTGCTATCAAACGTTCAACCGATTTTAATGCAAAATGCTTTTCAAGCAGTACTGGAAGACCAACCTCAGTATAACAAAACGAGCTTACATGTAGAAGTTTTACCGATTCTGATTTACTGCAATGATTGCGATAAAACAACCGAAGTACAGCAATATAGGTTTGTTTGCACTTGTGGAAAACCAAGTCGAAATGTTGTACAAGGCGAAGAATTATTGATAAGTAAAGTTGAGTTTGCAGAAGTTACTTAAAAATGTAAACTTCTAAATGTTGAATGTAAAACGTAAACTCAGAGCGAGTTTAAACCCTTTAAAGTTTTACATTTAGTTTTTTACATTTAAAATCATAAATAAAAAAAAAGGTTAATTGGCTTATGAAACCAAAATCAAATCAAGCAGCAGTTGGTTCGATACAATGCGATAATACGACGCTTAACTTGCTGAAGGTCAATGACTTTGTGGCAAAAGCAATCAGAGAGAGATTACCAAATATTTTAGTAATCAATGTTTGTTCTTCGCCAGGAAGTGGAAAAACAACCTTGATGCAAGAAACAGGAAAACGTCTAAAAGGAAAAATAAACATGGCTGTTTTGGTAGGCGACCCCGAAACCGAACGTGACGCAATCAGAATGCGTGATGTGGGAATCAATGCCCTACAAATAGTTACAGGCGGAATGTGCCACATCGAAGCACAAATGATTTATCAAGCACTTGACCATATTGATTTAACAGGGGTAGATTTATTGTTTATCGAAAACGTCGGCAATTTGGTGTGTCCAGCAGCCTTTGATTTAGGCGAAGATTTTCGAGTAACAGTTTTGGCATCAACCGAGGGCGACGATAAACCAAAAAAATACCCAAGAATGTTTTTGACAAGTGAGTTGATGATTGTCTCGAAAGCTGATTTGCTGCCTTATGTTCCGTTTTCAGTAGAAGCCGTCACCAAAGATGCTCGTGATGTAAATCCCGACATTCATGTGTTAACTATTTCGAGCCTAAAAGGAGATGGAATGGATGAATGGTGCGAGTGGCTAATGAATAAAATAGAAGAAAAGAAAGGTGTACTTGCATGAAATGGAAGTATATAAAATTGAAATAAAAGGTCAGGTACAAGGCGTTGGATTTCGCCCTTTTGTGTATCGTCTGGCAACTGAAATAGGTTTAGTTGGTTACGTGAATAACACAAATGAAGGTGTTTTGATTGAAATAAGTGTTGAAAATGAAGATATATTAAATACTTTTTGTAAAAGACTTAAAAAAGAGGTGCCAAAATTGGCGAAAATTACGAGTTTTCTGTGTGCAAAAACTGATTCAAAACTTCAAATTTCAGAAGGTTTTCATATCATAAAAAGTAAATCTGGGCATAAAAATAATGTTTTGTTAAGTCCCGACTTTGGTATTTGTAATGTATGTCGAAACGAAATTAAAGATGCTAAAAATCGACGTTTTCAATATTCATTCACCACTTGTACTTATTGCGGCCCACGTTTTTCAATTATCAAAAAATTGCCTTATGACCGTGAATTTACGAGTATGGAGGCCTTTGAAATGTGTACGGAATGCAAACAAGAATATGAAAACGTAAACGATAGACGGTATTTTTCACAAACAAATTCTTGTTCAACATGTGGCATAAAACTAAGATTTTTTGATAATAAAAAGCAGCTTATTTCAAATGCCCAAACAGCAATAATTGATTTAACTGTTAAATTTTTAAAAGAAGGAAAAATACTTGCAATAAAAGGAATTGGCGGTTATTTATTGATTTGTGATGCAAGTAATAAGCTAACTATCAATGAATTAAGAAAAAAAAAGTATCGCCCAACGAAACCTTTTGCGGTGATGTTTCCAAGTCTCGAATCATTAAATGAGGTAGTGACTTTAAGAAATTCGGAAAAGGAAATGCTAACAAATGAAGTAGCTTCGATTGTATTATTAGAAGCTGACTTACCCAATTTCTCAAACGCAGGAGTAGTTGGAGTAATGCTACCATATACGCCCTTATTCGAGCTTATTTGTCAAGAATTTGGTCAGCCCTTGATTGCAACCAGTGGAAATTTGAGTCATTCCCCAATCATATACCAAGACCAAAAAGCGATTGATGAATTATCCGAAATTGCAGATTTTATCTTAATAAATAATCAAGAAATCGTAGTGCCTCAAGACGATAGCGTGGTTAGATTTTCGCCAAGTTCTAATCAAAAAATTATTTTACGCCGTTCGAGAGGGCTTGCACCAACTTTTATTTTGCCAACATTTATTCCGCAAAATAATATTTTGGCAATGGGTGCAATGCTTAAAAGTACCTTTACGCTCACGCACCAACATACTATGTATGTTAGCCAATTTTTGGGCGATTTGAGCGATTTCGACACCCAAGAAAATTTTCGCCATACACTCAGACATTTCTCTGAAATGCTTGATTTTGAAGCAAATACAATATTGATTGACCAACATTCGGGGTATCCTTCATCAGAAATAGGTCGGGTATTGGCAGAAGAAAAAAACTTAAATTTAGTAGAAATCCAGCACCATCATGCACATTTTGCAGCAGTATTGGCAGAAAATGATTTACTGGAAAGTACAGAACCAATATTGGGCGTTATTTGGGACGGAACTGGTTTAGGAGAAGATGGTCAGATTTGGGGCGGCGAGTTTTTTATGTTTCAGAATGATAAAAGTGACTATTTTGAACGTGTCAATCACATTGACTATTTTCCTAATTTGATGGGTGATAAAATGGCTCGTGAACCACGTTTGTCGGCATTAGCCATTTGTGCAGAGATTCCTGAAGCTAATAATTTAATAAAATTAAAGTTTACAGATTTAGAATGGAATGTTTATCAAAAGCAGTTAAAACAAGCTAATCTTTTACAGACATCATCGGTTGGCAGACTTTTCGATGCGGTCGCTTCTTTGCTCGGAATCATTGATAAAGTGAGTTATGAAGGAGAAGCCGCAATCTATTTAGAAGCGAAAGCAAGAGTATTTTTTAAGCAAAATCACAAATTGGCAGAAAGTTATACTACCGAAAAAACGCATAATACAAATGAGGTAATTCGAGGAATAATTACTGATTTAAGAAAAAAAATAAGCATTGAAGAAATAGCTTTTAAAGTACATACCTCGATGGTTGATTTAGTAAAAACCATTGCTAATGACTTAAAAATAAGAAAGATAGCTTTTTCGGGTGGTGTTTGGCAAAATGCACTTTTGGTTGATTTGGCTAAACAAAATTTAGCGGATTTCGAGCTTTTTTTCCATCAACAACTTTCACCAAACGATGAATGTATTTCGTTCGGACAGGTTGTAGTTTACGATTTAATGACAAGAAAACTTAATACTTAAAAATATGTGTCTCGCAATTCCTGGTAAAATAAAATCTATTGAATACCAATACGACGGTTTGGTAAGAATGGCAAAAATACTTTTTGGAGGAATCACCAAAGAAGCCAGCCTTGAAATGGTACCAGATGCTCAAATTGGTGATTATGTATTGGTACATGTGGGGGTTGCCATAAGCATTGTTGACGAAGAAGAAGCCCAAAAGACGTTTAGTTATCTCGCAGAAATTGGTGAACTCGACGACCTCGTAGAGCATTCGCAGATTGAAAGAGACGGGGGAAGTTGTAAAATTTAAAAGTCTAAAATTAAGCGATGAAATACCTATCCGAATTCCGTGACCCAGAAATTGTTGAGCAATATATCAGCGAATTACACAAAATTACCACTCGCCCATGGACGATTATGGAGGTTTGTGGTGGACAAACACACAGTTTAGTCAAAAATGGTATTCTGAATATTCTGCCAAATGAAATCAACATGGTACACGGCCCTGGGTGTCCTGTATGTGTTACACCATTGAATTTGATAGATAAAGCACTTTATTTAGCTGAAGAAAAAGGCGTGATTCTTTGCTCTTATGGTGACATGATTCGAGTACCAGGTTCAAAGCGTAGTTTACTTGAAGCCAAAGCCAACGGTGCAGATATTCGTATCATGTATTCACCTTTGGAAGCCGTAAAAATAGCCCAAGAAAACCCCACTCGTGAGGTAGTTTTCTTTGCAGTTGGCTTTGAAACAACTGCTCCAGCCAATGCACTTTCGGTCGTTCATGCCCAGCGATTGAGACTCAAAAATTATTCAATTTTAGCTTCTCACGTTTTGGTTCCGCCCGCAATGGAAGCCGTAATTAATGATAAAGAAGCTAAAATTGAAGCTTTTTTAGCAGCAGGACACGTTTGCACGATTATGGGCATGAGTGAATACGAACCGATTGTAGCAAAATACAAAATCCCAATGGTGGTTACTGGTTTTGAGCCTGTGGATTTGTTGCAAGGTATATTGATGACCGTCCGCCAACTTGAAAATGGTGAAGCGAAACTCGAAAATCAATACAGTAGAGTAGTGAAATATGATGGAAATCCTGCCGCACAAAAGGTAATTAATGATGTTTTTAAAACTGAAGACCGAGAATGGCGAGGTATCGGAACAATTCCGATGAGTGGTTGGGAAGTGAGAGATGATTTAGTAGCATTTGATGCCAATAAAAAGTTTGATGTTGATATTCCGAAAGTGCCAGAATGTGCCGATTGTATTGCTGGACAAGTACTAAAAGGCATCAAAAAACCTTTTGAATGTAGCCAATTTGGTAAAGCCTGCACACCGCTCAACCCTTTGGGAGCACCAATGGTGTCGTCGGAAGGAGCTTGTGCCGCTTATTATCATTATTCAGAGGCGATGGAAGAGGTCACGGCTTGATAAAATGTAGAATTTATAATGTAAAAATTACAATGTAAAAGTGAGTAATTGCAATCCTCCGATTTTCATTTTACATTCCTCAGTTTACTATTTTACATTAATAAAACAAAAAAATAGATTTACATGAATACCTCAATATTAAGCCTTTCCTGTCCGATGCCACAACTTGACTTTGAGGTCATTACGATGGGGCATGGCAGTGGCGGAATTTTAACCAATAAATTACTCGAATCGGGCGTTTTTGATTTACTCAAAAATCCAATCTTGGATGAACATCACGACGGTGCAATTTTTGAATTAACAGGAAAATTGGCATTTTCGACAGATAGTTATGTTATTTCACCTGTCTTTTTTCCAGGTGGAAACATTGGTGAACTTGCCGTAAATGGTACTGTCAATGATATTGCAATGTGTGGGGCTATTCCAAAATACCTTTCGTTGAGTTTTATTTTGGAAGAAGGCTTAACCATGAAAGAGTTTTGGGAAATCCTACTGTCAATAAAAATGGCTGCCAATAATGCAGGCATTCACATTGTCACTGGAGATACAAAAGTGGTGGAAAGAGGCAAAGGAGACAAGATATTTATTAATACTTCAGGTATTGGGCAAGTGCATCCGAAGGCAAATATTTCAATCCATAACCTAAAAATTGGCGATAAAATTATTGTGAGTGGCAATATTGCTACGCATGGAATTGCTATTATGTCGGTGCGTGAAGGGCTTGATTTTGAAACAACAATCGAAAGCGATACAACTAATCTGAATCATACAGTAAAGGCCTTGCTTGATGAATTTGGCAATGATATTCATCTTTTTAGAGACCCCACCCGTGGCGGTGTAGCCACTGTTTTGAACGAAATTGCACGAGATACAAAACTGGGTATTGATATTTTTCAAAAGAATATACCCGTAGTGGAAGAAGTGTATGGTGCCTGCGAACTTTTAGGTTTAGACCCACTTTATGTGGCAAACGAAGGCGTTTTTATGGCAGTTGTTTCGGCAGAAATTGCCGATGATTTCTTGAAAAAACTACAAACTTTTGACAATGGGCAAAATGCGGCAATTATAGGAAATGTAGTGGCAGAGCATCCTCGCCAAGTAGTTTTGCAAAGTCGAATTGGTGGTAAAAGAGTGATAAATATGTTGGTTGGCGAGCAGTTGCCACGCATTTGCTAAAAATGTAATTCTGAATTAATGAATATAAGTCTTTCAAAATCGCCAATTTCTCAAGGAAGTGGGCTGACGGCATCATTGCCCGATAAACCTGCTTTAGTAAAAAAATCAGTCGTTTTTAGAGGTGGAGTGTCAAATCCGTTGCTTGCCCCAAGAGGTGTCTGGATAGTTGGTGAAAAATTAATCATTTCGGATACTGGTCAAAATCGTGTTTTTGTTTGGACGTCTATTCCAACAACCGAATTTGCCGAGCCCGATTTAGTTTTAGGACAAATTGAGGAAGAAGATACAGGAAGAAATGCAGGAAAGGCCGTAAGTGCAAATACGCTGCAATACCCGTCTGGAATTTGGTCGGACGGTAAAAAACTAATTATTGCCGATGCTTGGAATCACCGTGTTTTGGTATGGCATTCTTTCCCTACTCAAAATGGACAAGCGGCTGATGTAGTAATAGGTCAAACTGATTTTGAACAAAATTTACCAAATATTAAAGGAATCGGCTCAAATCCTGCAGCAAATACGCTCAATTGGCCTTATGGTGTTTTCTCTGATGGCTCGCATTTGTGGATTTGTGATACAGGTAACAGAAGAGTGCTTTTTTACGAAAACATTCCAACCGAAAACTTTACGCCTGCCGATAAATTAATTGGCAAACCAAGCTTCAATGAGCGAGATTATGAAAACCATGAACCAATTTGGCCCTATTCGGTACGAATAAGCGAAAATGGGCAAATGTCGATTGCTGATACGCAGTTCTATAGAAATTTGATTTGGAACGATTGGAAAACTGCTTTTACCCAACCTGCTGATATCATTATTGGTCAACCTGATTTCGACGCCAACGGTATGAATCAATTTAGTTTATTCCCAAAACAAGATTCGATGAGTTGGACCTATGATTCGTTTTTTTATAAAAAAGGAATTTTTGTGGCCGATACAGGTAATAGCCGAGTATTGTGGTTTGAAAATATTCCAACCGAAAATGCAGCTCATGCCGATAACCTTTTAGGACATTTTGATTTCAACACTGGCAGCGAAAACACTCAAACTAAATTCGGTACAGATAGCCAACTTTATTGGCCATTTTCGCTTTGTGTGGCAGAAAACACACTGGTTTTAACCGATACAGGCAATCATCGAGTGGTCATATATGATATTTTATGATTTTTTAGAAATACCAAATGTAAAAGTTGAAAACGATTAACTTTAATTTATATTCATTGGTTTTACATTCGTCAATTTTACATTTCTCACGTTTAAAAGTAAAATATGGAAAACATGCTTCTTTTACTCAGTGCTGCTGCCATAGGCTTTTCACATTCGTTTGAAGCTGACCATTTGGTGGCGGTAAGCAGCATCGTAACTCATAGAGATAGTACGATTTCTGCTATAAAAGATGGTATTTTCTGGGGTTTAGGGCATACTTCTACAATCTTAGTGGTGGCAATTATTTATATGATTGGAAAATTTATAATGCACGAAACCGATTTTCGTTACTTTGAGGCGGGCGTTGGCTTAATGTTGATAGGTTTGGGGCTTATTCGATTTTACCGAGTTTTCCAAGACCGCTCTCATGGCCACAGTCATGCACCCGAACCAACATTTGGTTTGGCCTATGGTGTTGGCTTAGTGCATGGTTTGGCCGGAAGTGGCGGTTTATTGCTATCAGTTTTAACACAAATCAAAGATTATTTTTTAGCAATTTCATATATTCTTACCTTTGGCATTGGCTCAATTTTTGGAATGATGTTGGCAGCAGGAGCATTTAGTTTACCATTTTCGGCAAAAATAATTAGTAATAAATGGCTTTCTACGACTTTAAGTATTATTTCGGCAATACTTTGTATAGGGTTGGGAGTGATGATTGGCTATAAAAATATTGTTTAGATATGGAAAAACAAGTAAACTATAACGAATCTGATTTTGTGGAATATGCACTCACACAAATGGATATTAAAATATTGAAACGTGATAAAAATCTTTTTGAATTAGAAAGAGGCTTTTCGGTAGAAGTCGAAAAAACAGATTTATATCGACTTTCGTCTGAAGGCTGGGTAATTTCCCCCTTTGAAGACATTGGAAAAATGTGTGAGTTTATTAAAAAAAACCTTGAAATACCACTACACAATGAATAAACAGGAAGTTTCGATAATAGCATTAGCCGAAAGTGAGTCAAAAAAAGACTACTACGTATTAATTTTAGAAGAATCAAAGTCTAAGAAACGTATCCCGATTATCATAGGAAATCAGGAAGCACAAGCCATCGCTATTCATTTAGAACGCCTACAACCCGCTCGTCCACTTACCCACGATTTATTTAAAAATGTTATTTCCGAACTCGGTGTAACACTCAAAGATGTTTTTATTCATCGACTCGAAAACGATATTTTCCATGCAATAATAACCCTTCAAAAGTCAGACAAATCAGTTCTTGAGATAGATGCACGCTCATCAGACGCTATTGCTCTGGCTATTCGCTTTTCTTCCCCTATTTATGTAAGTGAGTCTGTTTTGGAAAATGCAGGTTATGAAATAGATGAAAAAGGTATTGAGAAAAAAGGTTCGTACGCCGAATATACACTCGAAGAATTAGAGGAATTATTGGATAAAATTCTAAAAAAAGAAGACTATGAGAGTGCTGCACGGGTACGTGATGCCATTGAACGGAGAAAAAGGTAAATTAGTAAATCAACCTATGCTACAAAGATAGCCTGATTGTTTTTATTCATGCCGCATTTACAGGTTTCCTAATATGACTCATTACTTCTACAAGTTGTTCAGTAATTGATTAGCTAAATAATTTTGGTAAAGGGCTTCTTTTGATTCTCTTTTAGCAACATTTTTTAAATTGTTGTGCGATTCTAAGAAAAATATCGAATCATATGCTACCCCTGCTAAATGATAAAACCTAACCGCATTAAATACTTTTTTTCTCGCCTTAAAGGTTGATAAATTTATTACAAATTGAGCATAATTTTTCAAATCAGAAATCTGCGACTCAGAATCGTTTTGATATTTATTTTATCACGTTGGTGAATGCAGTTTGGTTTGTTATATAGTTTCTAATTGCCTGAAAAAACTTAATAACAATTAAATGGCTTCTTATTTAGAGAAGCCATTTAATTGTTAATCTATTGTATATCATTTTTTGTTTTTCTTCGATTTTCCCTTCAATTTCTCAACTTTATCGTCATCATCACGGCGTTTTTGCATGGTTTCAGTACGGTCAAGTTCTTCCGAACTTACAAAAAACTTCCAATCAAACTTTTCATCAAATGGCGTCAAGGCTTTAGCTGGGTCAAAAATTCGAAGGTCAGATTGCACGGCGTTGTATGGTGAAAAATCTGGTTTATCCGTAAAAATATCAGCCATATCAGTTGCCCCAGCATCGTACTGATTCAAATAAGGAATGCCTAAAATATGCCAAAAAGTCTTGAAAATACTACCAAAACTATAATGTACTTTACTTACATAGTCCTTTTTGGTGTAAGGAGAAACCACCATCATTAAGCTTCTGTGAGCATCCACATGGTCAACACCACCTTGTGGGTCATCTTCGGTAATGAAAATCGCCATGTTTTTCCAGTAAGGCGTCTTTGATAAAAACTCAATCGTGCGGCCAACTGCTAAATCATTATCGGCCATATAACTTGCTTGAAACGGAAACCCAGCGTGCGGACGTTCGCCTGTACCGTGGTCATTTGGTAACATGAGCGTGATAACCGAAGGCAAATTTCCTTTTGACCAACGTTCGTTAAACTCCTTCATAAACAAATCGGCCCTAAACTGGTCAGGAATAGCCATATTATAGGTAGGAAAAGTTTTTGATGATTTATCAATGAGCGGAGCAGGAAGCGGATAATTGACCGTATAGAGTTCGCCAATATATTTCATCGTACTATCACTAAAAGCACCAGCCATTTCTACACCAAACCCAAAGTTATAGAAGTCGATTTTATTGCGTTCAAGATGTTCCCACATACTGCCCCCTTCGTTATAATCTTCGGGGTAAATCGAGCCTGCGGAACCATATATTGCCAAATTTCCAGGAGCATTTGACGTATCACGCTGCGAAAGCTTTCCCCCATACGAAGCAGCCGTTTCGGTTTCGCACCACTCATTTGGATAAGTATTAACAAGCCAACGGTGTCCATCGGCCGAAACATCAGAATCACAGAAAAAATTATCACTCATCGCAAAACGTTTCGCCAAAGCGGCATGATTGGGCATTACTCGTGCATCAGGAATTGTTTTTGTTCCTTTCCGATTGATGACCTTTACGCCATTGCCAAAACGTGCCAATGTAGAATCTCCATCACCATTTTTGTTTTGGCCAAAAACTTCATCATACGTACGGTTTTCTTTGGCAATAAACACAATATATTTAATTTCGTCTGATGGTTTTTTGTTGGTTGCAGGAATCGGATTTTTACTTTTTCTTTGGTCGGTAAATTTGAAATTATTTTCTATAACTACCCGTGTTTCAGCTTTTAATTGCTCATCAGTTGGAATATCAATCACCGAAACCAAACCTTTCATCAAACCGCCAATATAACTTCCTTCAGCCCCCATTTTGAAGTTTTTACCTGCATTTGGTCCACTTCCGTAGCCTTTTGCATTGGCAACAATAAGTTTTTTGCCATCATTACTCACTTTTAGTTTTGAAGGAAACCAACCCGTTGGAATATGTCCGATAACTTCGAGGCTTGCCACATCAATTACCGCCACCGCATTGATACCCGATTCGGCCACAAAAAGGCGTTTTTGGTCAGGCGAAAGCGTAATGCCAAAAGGAATAATTCCACGTAAATTTCCAAGACGTTTATCAATCGAAAGTGGAATATTCTTCAAAACTTTTCCTGCCTTAATATCAATCACCGAAATACAATCATTATTGCCATTACTCACAAAAACGTAGTCGTTGGTAGCCACTACCGAGTTTGGGCTGCTGCCACCCACCGCAGGAAAATCTTCAATCATTTGACCGACCAAAAAACCAGTTTTGATTTTGGCGGTTGGTTGAGATGATTGTGTAGGATATATCCAAACAGAGAAGGATTCGGGAGCATTTGGGTCGCCGAGAGCAGGTATTCCATTAGCGGCATCGCCTTCAAGCATTTCTTTCGAGCCGTATTTTGTTGAAGGAAATTTATGGGCAGTTCCTTTGATATTTTTAGGGTCTAAATCCGTGAATCTTTTGTATTCAAAAACACCCACATTGGCTACTGCAATGTTCTTTTCATCGGGCGTGAGCGTGATTCCGAAAGGATAACGACCCGTTGGAATATTCTGAATGATTTTTTCGGTAATTACATCAATTACCACCATTCGGAAGCCAATTTGGTCAACGACATAAATCGTTTTTCCATCTTTGGTCATTACCATATCTCCCAAATATCCGTGCGTAAAGTCTTGCTTAGTAGATTTTAATGCACAATTGATGGTGCCTTTGGGTTTACCAGTAGCAACATCATATTTGAAAATTTTGTTTGATGCTCCACCCGAAACATAAACTGTTTGATTATCGGGGCTGATAGCCAAACCCATGAAACAAGCCTCCAAAATACCTTCATTGTTTTTCGCACCTTCAGGAACTTGAATCGTTTCGGGGTTGGTAGAAAGTATATTTTTAATGATTGAAATCGAAAATGGACGAATACCCGAATTGGCTGTAATAGCGGTGTTTCCATCGGGACTTAAAACTAAACCATAAGGATGTGGAGCGGTTGAAATCTGTACACCTCGTGGCGTAATAATACGCCCATTTGGAATAATAGTTTTGCCCGATTTATCTATTTTAGCAGGAGCATTTCCCGCTGGAGCTTCTATGACTGCTTGGGCTTGAATTGTGAAAGGTACTATCAACAACAATAAGATTTTTTTCATGATTTAAGGAGTAACTGATTGAGTTAACAAATTAAAAATTTGAATTAAAAAGGGACGAAGTTTCAACTTTCGACGAGTAATTTTCAAATTACAACATTTAAAGTAATCCATAAGCTACGGCCAACACCATTGATTCCAGAACCATGCGTGCGGTAATCTTTATTTGTAAGATTTTGAGCAGAAACACTGATATTCAGCCATTTATATTCATAACCACTATATAGATTCACAATCTGCCAAGCGGCAGTACCGTTTTTACCAATGCGATTATCATCTTTATCACCTTGTGCGAGGCGGTCTTGTTTGGATGCAAAAAGCAATTCGGGACGAACAAAGAAATTACTTTTACGATATTCTACACCAAAACGCCCATTGAGTGGCGGAATTCGTCGCATGGGTTCGTTTTTGGTAATATTTTGACCATACGTGTATGAAACACCGCCGTACGTTTTCAATTCTTTAGTTAAAATCCCCTCAAACTCAGCTTCGATGCCTTTGATATTGGCTTGTTCAATGTTTTCTTTTTGATAAACATTATAGCCATTAATGACTTGATTTGGCACCTTTACACGAGCAATTAAATCTCGTAAATTACTGTAATAGAGAGCAGTAGCTACCGAAAAACGATTGGTTCTGAATTTATAACCTAATTCATAATTATTCGATTTTTCGGGTTTTAAGTTATTAGTTGGCAATTCATATCTAAAATCTACGATGCCAAGTGTGCCTAAATCATCGACATTCGGCGTGCGAAATCCTGCATTATAAGAAGTATAAATATTTGATTTTGAGCCAATTATATAAGAAACTGAAACATTTGGTACAAGTGCTTGCGGCGTCAGGTTTGTTTGACCAATAGTTTCATCAGGAACAATAATCGAAAATCCATTATAACGCATACCCGCCGAAAACTGCCAATGGTTCTGGGTAAATTGGTGCAACGAATAAAGCGAATAATTCAAGAAAGTAGAATTATCAGGGTATAAACCACGCAAAGACTTGGGTGCTTCTGAGGAAGCAATAGAAGCAGGCCTATCGATTTTTGAACTACGTACCAAATCGTGGTAAATTTCTATGCCTGAATTGGCCGTCCATTTTTTCGAAAATTCAGAGAAAATATTGGTTGTTAATCCTTTTGTATAAACTTTGTCAGTTTCTTGAATCAACCTTATTGAGCCGTTTTTTTGGCTATTTCTACCTTCGTAAGTGGTTTGTAATGAACCTGTCACCGAAACCTCGTTAAATATTTTTGACCTATTTTTTTGGTTAAATTTCACGTAAGATAGATTCCGTCTTTGAAGTTGAAATTCGTTGATAGCAAAATTTTCGAGTGTTACCTTATGATAAACAGGCACATTGTTAGCTTTGAAATATTGGTGAGCCATCGTCAGTATTCCTTTGCCGAGTTTTACTTTAGCTTTTAGGTTTCCCATTTGCTCGTCATAACCCGACGGCGATTGTCGACCTGTAAGTTTTCCACTTACTAAATCACCAAAGTTTCGATAACCGAAACTGCCCGAAATTGCCATTTTTTCGCCGCCATAATTTATTTCGCCACGAGCGGTTTGTTCCATGCCTTGTGTAGCGATTCGACCTAAAATATTAATTTTTAACTTAGTATCAAATTCAGGTTCTGCCGTAAAAACTTGAATCGTTCCGCTCAGTGCATCTGAGCCGTACTGTACCGAACCGCCACCTTTCAGCACCTCAATTTTTTCAATTGAAAATGGGTCTATTGTAGTAAAATATTGATTTGGACCATAACGAAAAGTGCTATTACTGAGACGAATACCATCAACTAAAAGTAAAGTTTGGTTTCCTGTAAGCCCACGCACAAAAGGCGAGCCACCACCGTGATTTGTTTTCTGCACAAAAACACCATTTATACCCATTAGGGCTTCAGGAGCGGTGCGTGGAGCATAAGTTTTGAGGTATTTTTTGTTCAGAATTTTGACACTATTTGGTGTCTGAAACTCTTGATTGGCCGAACGATTGGCCGTAATAACAACTTCGTTTAAAAGTTCGGTTTTGGTTGAATCTGTTGCGGAATTTAATAGTCCGACACATAATAAAAGTACTTTCATTATTTGACTTGTATTTATTACTTAATTCATTATTATCTGTTTTTTTTGCTCTCACCAATACACTTCTTTTTGAGGCAGTAAGCTGAGTTAACTCTCCATTTATTTCTTTTCAAATTGTTTCTTAAAAAGGGTATCTTTCGCAAAACATAAGCCTTCTAAGTGTTCGCTGATGCGTTATTCAATAGTAATTTTACCTAAATTGATAGAAGAAGTAATCAGTTAATACGGTATAAAAGCTGGATTTGACGTAAAACTACAAAACATTGGCGTAGCCGCCGCATCGTATTGTGTCATTAAATTATTAATTCCATTGTTCGGAACATTCCAGAGGCTGACATGAGTATAAGAGCTAAATTATCAGAGGAAGATTCTGAAAAAAACAGAACCTTTCATTGATAAATCATTGAAGGGTGTTAATACTCATACATATCTTCCAGCAGGAGCAGGTGAGTTTATTCGAACTAATGGAGAACCACCTCTCAAGAAAACCGAAGAGTATTTAATTAAACTAGTTTCTGATTTTGATTACGAAAAATATATAGATAAGTTCTTACCTATCCAAATATATTCATTCTACACTTTATTTTCTTAAACATTGATTTTATCAATTATTTATTTAAATTTACCATGAAAATTGAAAATAAAATTTACATATTTCATGGAAATAGTAAGAAATATAGAAGCGTTATTAGCCGAATATTTGACAATTTTTCCTGTGGTGGGAATCATCGGTCCTCGCCAAATTGGAAAAACCACGTTGGCAAAGGCTTTAGCCAAAAATCACCCTATTCATTACCTCGACTTAGAATCGGCGGCTGACCGTCAGAAATTATCTGACCCACTGCTGTATTTGCAAAACCATCAAGATAAGCTAATTATTTTAGACGAAATTCAGCAAATGCCTCAATTAATGGCCGAGTTGCGAGGAATTATTGATATCGACCGACGTGTTGGACGCTTTATTATTTTAGGTTCAGCTTCGCCTACGCTCATCAAGAAAAGTGCCGATTCGTTGGCAGGAAGAATTGGTTATATTGAACTACCTTCTTTTACGCTTCAAGAAGTGGGCATCGAAAATGAAACCAAACTTTGGCACAGAGGCGGTTTTCCACTTGCTTATTTAGCTGGTTCAGAGAGAGGAAGCATGATTTGGCGAAAAAACTTTATCAGAACCTACATAGAAAAAGATTTAGCTTTGTTGGGGCTAAGTGCCGAACCACAAACGATTGAACGTTTTTGGCGAATGTTGGCGAGCGTTCATGGTAATTTATGGAATTCGGAAAGTATTGGCCGCTCAATGGGCTTAACGCATCCAACCATCAATCGGTATTTGGATTTAATGGAAGGGGCTTTTTTGGTTCGTCGCTTACAACCTTACTTTGTAAATATTCCTAAACGTTTGGTAAAATCGCCCAAAATATATTTGCGTGATAGTGGCATTCTCCACGCTTTCAAAGATATTATTCAAGAAAAAGACCTACTTGATGACCCTCAAGTGGGAGCATCGTGGGAGGGTTTTGTGATTGAGCAAATCATCGAAGAAATGCAAAATAGATTGATTGACGCTAAACCCTATTTTTATCGAACCCAACAAGGTGCCGAATGCGATTTGATTTTAGAACATAATAACCAAGTGAAGGCAGCTATTGAAATTAAATTTAGTTCAGCCCCACAAATTAGTAAAGGATTTAGAATAACAATGATAGATACTAATGCCAAAGAAGGATTTATAATTGCCAAAACCAATGAAACGTATAAGATAGAAGCAAATATTACGGTAACGTCGCTCAGCAAGTTTTTGACAGATTTTTTACCCAAATTATAGATAAATATTAAGGCTATCGTTAGCGATACGTATAGCATACAAACTTTTACCGACAAAGGTTTTGTGACTTGTACTACCAAGATTGCCTTTTCTGATGCCATTCGAGGCGTAGTCATCAGTTTTGCAACTCATCGAAATCATTTTGCTTGAAAACAACCCTCCTACTTTACCCAAATCGCTGTATGTTACGGCCAATACCAATCAAAGATTTAAAAAACCGAAATAACCACAAACAATGATTTCTTTCAAAACGCTCAAAAGTTAATCATTTATCTAATGAGCGTTTTCAATAGCATATTTAACTGATTACTTCTAAGAATTTATTGAAAGCAGCTTTCAACGCATTAATTTCTTTCGTAGATTTTGACTCGTAAGCTCGGTTCAGCGAATCAGTAAGTTTTAGGTATCTTTCTTCAATCAACTTTTGACTTTTAGGGCTCATTTTGGCAGTAACAGCCCTGTTTTCGATGGTAATGATATTTTGATAGATTTCATCTATTTCCTCGGGCGAATTGATTGAACCACTTACTTCTTTTGCCTTGCCAATTTTCTGAATTTTTGTTTTCTCAACTTTTATTCGGCCAGCTAAAATTTCTTTACGCATGGTTGGCGAGAGCTTATCAAGACCATAAGCAAAATCAGCATCTCGGCGAATCGTTTTTTCATCAACATTGAAGTATTCGCCAAGCTCTTGAGCGGTTGTTTTTTTACTTGAATTGTCCAAATGGACATTTTGCCCATTTGGTAAAATTGTTGCTAAATCATCCGATTTTAACTCTGCTTTTTGTTCTTCTGAAACCACAGATTTATCCAAATGGACATTTTGCCCATTTGGATAAATCTCTTCAGTTTCCTTACTCTGATAGAGGTTATTAGTAACAATTTTTTTCTCAGTATTATAGCGAATTCCCCGCAGATATGACGCTTGTTGTGGCGTAATATTGCGACGGCTCAACTGAAAGTCAATCATAAAATTGCGGACTTCGATGATTGATTCGAAATTATCAACTTGAATATTAAATGGAATCTGTAATTCAGTGCATAATTGAAAGCGGTTATGCCCATCAATCAATACATAAACAACATCCTCAGGATTTTCGGTTACGCCTATGCTTTGATTGTTTGTTTGCCAAACTTTGAGTGGGTCTTTACAACCGTGCTTTTGAAGATTTTCTTTTAACGCTAAAAGTTCGGTTTCGAGTAATGGTGGAATAAGGTTTTTTAGTTCATCTAAAACGATGATATTTTTTTTGATAGTTTCGGTTGAACTAAAACTCCCAATCGTATTTGTTTTGAGAGATTCTACAACCGACTTGCTATTTTCGGCCATTTTTTCGGCCAATGTTTTTTTTGCCATTTGTATTGATTTTATAGAGCTTAGCTACGTTTGTCTAATGATGTTAAATATTCTTCGCCTAAGTTTTCGTAAGAGGTGGCTGCTTCGGAATTTTTGTTGAATGCACTGATGGTGAGGTGGTCAATCATGGCTTTTTGAAAATCAATTAGGTGTTTGATTTCGGTATCAAAAACCTTTAAATTAGAAAACTGCTGACGAATAAGTTCTTTATATTCTCTATGAATACTATTACCTTTGACCATTGTAAAAACGATACCGTCTAATTCGAGAGCTGGATTGAGTAATGCACGTACTTCAGCGATTCGCTCAAGTAACACTACGAGCCCTTTATAAGCAAGCTGCTCAGGTAAGGTAGTAATGAGGCAACCATTGGAAGCCTGCATAGCTGTAATAGTTAGTATGTTGAGCGAAGGTGGGCAATCAATCAGAATAAAGTCATAATCTTTTGACACTTTACTGATGGCAACTTTTAAGCGAAGTTCACCACCGATTTTATTGCTTAGTTCTTTTTCTGCAGAACTTAATTCAATGTCGCTGGGAGCAATATACAAGTTTTCCATTACAGGCTGAATGGCCAAGGGAACTTCTAAATTTAACAAAGAATGAAATACTTGGGTTTGACCAACTCTAATATTTAGTACTTCGCTTAGGCTACCTTGTGGGTCAATATCAATTAATAATACTTTAAAACCTTTATTAGCCAGTGCTTCGCCTAAATAAGCTGTTGTGGTGGTTTTTCCGACACCACCTTTATGGTTGATGATAGATATAACTCTGGCTTTTTCAAAAGCTTCATTGCTGAATCCATATTGAGTGACAACTGGAAATAATGCCATGAGATGTTTCTCGCTTAAATTTCGACTTCCGCTAATAACGCCAGATAGAGTGTTTTTAGGCAAACCAGCTTCACGTTCAAGCGTAGCAACTGATATAGCCGAACGACGTTTTAAAAATTTGAGTAGGGTTTCTTGGGTGAGCATTTGTTAGCGTTTGTTTGTAAATTTTAACAAATATATGCAAAATGTTTGATATTATAAGCACATTATTGCTCTTTTCTGACTTTTCAAGTAATGTTTTATAAAACTAACTGTACATCGGTAGTTTCGATAGAATTATGTGTGTTCAAATTAGTTGGGAAATACATAATTTTGGTAGCATCAGGGGGTATTTTAAGCATTTTACATAAACTTCCTGTATGTTGGTCATAGACTTTTATAAATCATTCACCTTAGAATGGTTAAATAATATTCAAACCGTAGCATGACTCGTTTTCTTCATAGGTATAATGAAATTATTTTGCTACTCTTCATTCTTGAGGTTAGGATTTATGAGAATTACGACAAATTCTAAAAGCAAATAAAAGAAAGAATAATTAGCATGTAAGTATCTTATAATCAATAGATTAAGTATATATAAAAGTGTTGTTTTATAATCTACAAGAATAGAATTACGACAAATTCTAAAAGCTGACAGTTTTAAAAGCGACAGTTTTATATACAATGTCGCTTTTTTAGGTATATTTGAAAGTTTTTAACTCTTTATTATTCCAAGAAATGAATTACCGTCAGCGTCAGGATAATTATCAACCTAATATCATTACTCGCAGTCGTCAGGAGTTTAGTTATTTAGAACGTAAAATGTTGCTGCATTGTATTAATCAGATAGATTTTGACCTTACCAAACCAGATGTAAATCTACGTTTCAATATACCTGTTTCTATTTTGAAGAGCAACTATAAAGAAATTAATTTGGCTTGTGATAGTATTACGAGTAAGAAGATATATAGCACAGAAAAAGAATCTGGATTTACATACTTAGTGCCTTTTCCAAAAGTGAAATATTATACGGGAGAAGATGGAAAAGCGTATATTGAATTAACCATGTTATCAGATGTAGTTCAGTATTTTTTAGAACTTAAAAATAGTTATACGAGCTATAATTTGGAAATTATGCTGAGTATTAAAAGTGTTTATGCTCAACGTATTTTTGAGATAATTATGATGTTTACTAAGGGACGTAAACGTTATGTGTTTGATTATAATATAGATGAACTCCAAAATATATTATCGTGTAACTATCCAAATTTTGCTGATTTTAAAAAGCGAGTGCTTGAACCGTCGATAGCGGAACTAAGAGAAAAAGCCAATATCATTTTTGAATATCATGTAATAGGTAAGAAGGGGAAGAAAGTTACAGACTTACAGTTTGTGGTGAAAACACCTGAGAGGATTGCACAAGAAGCCGTTGAAAGTGAATTATACCAATGGTCTTTATTGACCGAAGAAGAACTCCGTAGAACTTGTGAACAGCTTTTGGACTCGTACCAGTTTTCTACCAAACAAGTGAAAGCCATTTTAAGTGATGGGATGCTTATTCGGAAGTTTATGCTTTTGGATAGCCAGTTGGTAAACGGAGAAATTAAAGGCGTAAGAAATGCAACGGCTTATTTAGCTCAGTCGTTAGGATTTGGGAAAGAGAAATAAAAGAGTATAATTGCGACAAACTCTAAGAGGAAATCTCTTTAAACTAAATCTTTAGTTCACGCAAGGTCTTTTAATGCTCTTAACTTCAATTTTCTTCCTTTTCGAAAAATGCTATCGCATTTTAAGTTGTTTTTTCCGCCGTAAATACTTTTCCACTTTTCCACAGGACTAATCAAATATTTTATAATTTTATATCAATAATATATTTGATTGATTTAGGAGTGTTTTTTGAATCTGTAAATAGCTGATAATTAAATAATTATATGTGGAAAAGATTCGAAATTGCGACAAATTCTAAAAGTAATTACGACAAATTCTAAAAATCGAATAGACTTAATTGCGACAAATTCTAAGAGTAATTGCGACAAATTCTAAAAGCAATATTTCTGTTTTTACAGATACTTATCAACATAGAAAATGGTTTTATATATTTTTTTAATCCGTAAATTATTTTTATTAAAAGATATTATAACGGTTTTATAACATTATAATATCATATTTATTATATTTACTCAATTATTAGACATATTATATGCCAACACTCGACCGTAGTAAATTCAAATATAATGCTAAAGTATTTGAAAAAACATGCTTGTATTGCGGAACTGTTTATTTTGCAAATCGCTCAACAGCTAAATATTGCACTTCCACTTGTCGTGGATATGCCAATCAAGCCAAACACCTCAATGAAGCCGCACCGTGGAATGAAGAAAACCGAACGGTTGATGCTTTGCTTTCGCAAGTAGCCTATTTAAAAGGACAATTACAGCATTATGTCAATGAAAATGATGAATTAAAAAAAATCATTTCAGAAAGAAAAAAGCCTTGACGATGAAAACTGTCAAGGCTTTTTAAATCTTCTTTCTATATTGGATGAATTGGGCTAAAAATGCCCCCAAGCAAGGTTTAGAAACTAAAGACTTTACTTTAACCATGTCAACTGGCTCCAATAGGCAGGACCTTCGTTGGTCTGGAGTTTACCTTTTGTGGTTCTCCCGTCTTGAATTTGTTTCGTTAGTAAGGCTGTTAATTCTTTTACAATTTCTGGATGTTGGGCATAAACATTCTGAGTTTCGCCAATATCGGTTGATAAATTGTATAATTGAATAGGAGGGAGGAGTTTGGCTTCTTCGCTGGTTTCTTTGGGCTTGCCATTTCCACCAGAATGCGAACACATAATCAATTTCCAATTATCTTTACGTATCGCAAAAAAACCATCTGATGAATGATGAATCACAGATTGGCGAGCTTCAAAGGTTGTTTTTTTGCCTGTAATCTCACTTAAAAAACTAAAACTATCTTCGGCTGTATTATCGCTTATTTGTCTATTATTAAGCTCTACAATCGTTTGAAAGAAGTCAGTAGTACAAATTAACCGATTACTTACTTTCGACGCCTTGACGGCGTTTTTCCATGAAACAATAAAAGGTACATGATGCCCTCCTTCAAAAATATCGGTTTTCAACCCTCTATACATCATCGAAGGATTATGCCCCTTGCTCAATTGTGCTTTTAAGTCGGCAGGATTGGCAAAACCATTATCAGACGCAAAAACAATGATTGTATTGTCATAAACACCATTCTTTTTGAGCGTTTCAACGACCTGTTTTACTACATCATCGACCATCAGAACAAAATCGGCATAAGGTGAAATATTACTTTTACCTGCAAATTTTCCGATAGGTAGAATGGGCGTATGTGGAGCAGCTAACGGAAAATATAAGAAAAAAGGTTTCTCTTTATTAGAGTTTTGATTGATAAAACTGAGTGCTTTTTCGGTAAATTTCCCTAAAACTTCTTCAGGTTGAAAATCGGGAGCGATAATGCCCGCACGAAATAACTCAATTCCTTTTCGGCCTACACAAGTATCTTTTGGCGTGGCAGTGCAGAAACCGTTTTCTACATAGGCATACGGAGGCATATCGAGCGAAGCAGGAATACAAAATGAATAATCGAAACCATTGGTATTGGGGCTGTTTTTTACTTGCTTCGTAAAATCTACCTTCTTTTCACCTGCTTCAATATTTCCCCAAGTCCAACCTAAATGCCATTTTCCAACAATACCTGTTTTGTAGCCTTGTTTTTGCAAAAAAGAAGCAACAGTTTCTCTTTTTGGGTCAATTAGTGGTGTATCATACCCATGAAGGACACCTTTTTTTAGGGTAGTCCGCCAATTATATCGCCCTGTCATGATACCATATCGGGTAGGAGTACAGACGGCAGAAGTAGTATGAGCATCTGTAAATTTCACACCATTTTGAGCCAATAGGTCAATGTTTTGTGTCTGAATTTTTCCTTCAGGATTATAAGCAGACACATCGCCAATGCCTAAATCATCGGCCAGAATATACACGATATTAGGTTTTTGTGCAAAACTTATTGAATTATCAATAAAACAGATTAATAACCATAGAATAAATATATTTTTCATAGTTTCGGATAATATTTGAATGTAAATGATAGAAATTCCTACATAAAATAGAACGATTAAGAAGTCGTTAATTTTAAGGATTAGTTTATAAGGATTGAATTTTTGAAAATCTAAAAAAAGCGTAGCTACAAAAACTACTCATAGCCGTAAGCAAATGCCAAACGGCGTGACCTTGATAAAAAGAGTGTGGGTCGCAGTTGATTTTTTGCACATCTAACGTACGAATTTTAACAGCGAAAAACATTAAAATAAAACCTAAAATTGCCAAAATAAACGATTTTTCTTTGCGAAATTGAATATAATGAATAATAATGCTTATCAGCAGCAGTAAAATCATGGCAGGTAAGAGTTTACTACTCGAAATTATGAGCGAAATTGGCAGAAAAGCTACGATAATAGCTACTATTCCCCCAATCCATAGTTTTTTTGTATTCTCTGAAAAGTCGATTTTATACAGCAGGTGATACCAAGCAATGCTCAATAAAACGATAGAAATGCTGTATGTGCCATTCATGTCAACCCTTTGCCCTAAATAGGTAAGTGAAGCGTGGAAAAAGGCACTTCCAAAACTCAAATAAACAAAACAACAGCCCATTAAAACTGATAAAAGCGGGAATTTTTCAAGCCTATTTTGAGCGGATTTTTCTTTATTTTTGAAATCATATTGAGCAATTTGTAAGACAAAAACACCAAAGAAGAAATAGGCTAAATTAGAATACGTATTCATCGACTGATGGAAAAACTTCTCGGTATGATTAAACTCGCAATACTCGACCGTTAAAGCCGATTTACTTAGTGTCATTCCGTTCCAGATAGTCCCACTCAACCACGTATTTAGGCATGCCCAAATGAGTATCATCCCGAGTGTAAAGACGATAGCCGTAAATAAAAATCTGAGAAATAATTGCTTGGTCATGAGGCTTATTTTTGGGGAGTAATTTCGACTAAAGGCTTTGAAATATCCCAATTGGCAGGAATTTCAAAAATAACATTCATAATGTACGGAAAATCTTTTGTACCAACTCCTTCTGAATCAATCATTTCTTTTGATAAAACTTCGACCTTCGTATTTTTTAAATCTGTTTTTATTTTTAAAGCCATATTTGGCAATTTCCAAATGCCTTCTTGAAAGTTTTTTGGACTGCTATTATTTTCATAAACAAAAATCTGAAATGTCTTGGCGAGTGTATCAGCCAGAAATATTTGCATTTTTATTTCATCTACTTTTATATTTGTTTTGCCTTCACCTGGCACAAAAAGCCAACCAATATCACCATTTTCGGCTTTCCAGTGCATAGTTCCAGTTTTCAGAATGTGCGAAACTTTTCGGTTTCCCCACAGGCCGCCCATCATCCAATCTTTCTGAATATTGGCGGTCACTTTTTTTAGTCGGTCACCTTCGTAATAATTAGAGGTTGTGCGAGTTATAAATCTGGGTTTATCAAATCTTTTAAATTGAGCAATTGCTTTTGTTGGCATCGAGATGCCCATTTCTCAATCGGAACAATAAATTCTCGCTCATGATGCACACCATTTTTGCCAGGAATCGTAGCAATTTTTGGATTATCTAATGCAACGGCTATCCAAGTACCCACAATGGCGTGGGTTTTCTTCATGTCAATACCGTAAGCTCGCAGATATGGGCCACAGATATTTTGCAGATTAGCATTATAGAAGGTCGCAACATCTAACCAAAGTTCTTTCTCAAGGACTTTACTCATATCTTTCATCTCTTGCGAAAACGACAACTCTCGCCAAAGTGCCAGTCCCACAAAGTCAACGCCATAGTAGGTAGGCGAGTTGTATTCGCATAAAGTATTGTATTTCAAGAAGTTAGTAAAGATTGCTCGTGCTTTTTCTATGCCAGCATTTTTGTAAACAGGGATATTAAAAGCTGTACCTACATACTCCATCATAAATGAACTCATGATAGAGATATTATTGTAATCGGGGTTTACGTTTCGTTTGATTGCTCCTTTTACCGTCCGAATTAAACAAGCTTCTAAGTCTTTTCTTACTTCATCGGGTAATTTTTGTCGGTATTTATGGTAGATACTTATCAAATCAGTACCAATAAATTCTCGCATATTTTGGTCATAATTGCCCGTTTGTTTACTACTTCCTCGCCAAACTGCAAAATTTTGGCTTGTTTCATCTAAATTTTGAAGCGTAAAAATCCATCTGATAATTTTTACAGCATTCTCCACATCGCCAGTTTCGTTTCGATATAGTAATGCACAAGCCAACCGTGTGATACCCCTTGTAGCAGTATTTTCATCTAACCTTAGGCCTGTAGCTTTAGGCATTTGCTCTTCTATAAAATCATCGAATAATGTTTTTTGATATTTTGAGAGCGTTTGATAGGTGAATTTTTTGGTAAAAATGGGCTCATCTTCAACCTTTTGTGCAAAAACCACCGCCGATAAAAACACGAAGAAACCCGTCATTAAAATTTTCATTTGTTTCTTTTATTTGGGGTAATTTCGACCAAAGGATTTTCAAGCTTCCAATTCGTGGGAATTTCAAAACTAACTTTCAGAACCGAACCGATATTTTCAGAAATTGCTAACAGATTATTGAAATCCTTAGATTCGACAACCTCGGTTTTAAGTATTTTTAGATTAGTTTCAAGGTTTAGTGTCATTCCTGACAAATTCCAGTTTTTGCCACTCAATGCTTCTACACTTATGTTTTTTGCGTAAACAAATACCTCAAAACTACTGGGTTGGGTATCATTGGCAAAAATACTCATTTGGGTTTCTGATACTTTTACGTTGGTTTTTCCGTCGCCCAAGGTCATCAACCATGCAATATCTCCGTCTGGGGTTTTCCAATGGATTGTTCCAGTTTTTATTTGTTCCCAAACTCTTTTATTGCCCCATAAACCACCCATCATCCAATCTTTATTTATGATAGCGGTTACTTTTTTGATGCTATCTCCTTTATAATTATTGGGTATATTGCGAGCAATATACTGAGGTTTTGAAAAAGATTTAAGCTTTGCTAAATCTGCTTTTGGTATAGATAAGCCTACATTAAAAATAGTGGGCAGATTACTCATTTCACCATATTTAGGCCCTTTTTTTGGGGGGATGGGTGCCAGTTTTTCATCATCAACCGCAAGTGCAATCCAAGTGCCAGTAATGGCAAAATATTTGGTCATATCCATTCCGTAAGCTCTGAAATACGGGCCAGGCATGTTTTTTAGATTGGGATTATAGAAGTTGGTTGTTTCATGCCAAAAATCCTTTTCGAGTGCCTTGCCCATTTCTTGAATTTCTTTTGAGAAGGCCAATTCTCGCCATAAGCCGAGTCCAATGAGCGTAACTCCATAATAAGTAGGCGAGTTAAATTCGCTGAAAGTTTTATTGGTTTGGTATAATTTGAAAATTTCACGAGCTTTTTTCAATCCCGCATTCTTGATTTCTTCTAAACCAAACTCTGTTCCGACATATTCCATCAAAAAAGCACTCATGATTGAAATATTGGTATAATCGGGGGTAACATTTCGCTTGAAAGCCCCTTTGGCTGCATGAATAATACCTGTTTCGATGTCTTTGATGATGTTTTCGGGAAGGAGATGTTCGAATTTTTTCCGAATAATAATCAAATCGCAGCCGATAAACTCACGCCAGTTTTGGTCAAATTTGTCGTTATTGATTGAAGTTTTCCAGATGCCATAAATCTTGGTATTCTGGTCTTGGTATTGATTTTTAAGAATCCAACGTAAAACTACTACTGCTTTGTCTTTATCTCCTGCGGCATTTCTAAATAATAAAGCCTCAGCCAAGCGGGTTTTGCTGCGTAAACTGGTGTTATCAGTCAAAACATCTTCAATTTTAGCTCCTGCAGGAATTTCATCGGCCAAAAACTCGTCAAAAAGGTGCTTTTGATAAGGCGTAAGAGTCTGATAAGTGAATTTTTTAGCATAAATATCATCGTTTTCAGTAGCGTTGGCAACAAAAAGCTGTAAGACAAAAAACACGTATATGACTAATGATTTTTTCATGCGTAATTGATATTTATTATTTCTTAACCACTTCTTTTACTCCCGTTGATTTTGCCCAAACTTCATACTCAGACTTTAAATCGGTAAGTATTTTAGATTCTTTAATAGCAAGATTCGTTGTCTCGCTTGGGTCGTTGTCGAGGTTGTATAATTCCCAATCGGCATCTTCCAATTCTTTTACTAATTTCCAGTTTCCTTTTCTTAGGGCTTTATTGCCTTCGTGTTCCCAAAATAGTGTTCTTGTAGGCATTTTTACTCCTTTCCATAGATAACTTAAGCTTTTGCCGTGAACGTCAGAAGGTTGTGCTTGTGCCAGCTCGAGACTGGTTGGAAGGAGGTCGATTACGTGGCTCGGAGCATCAATAAACTCCTTTTTAGGTTTTATTTTAGCAGGCCAATGAATAATACACGGACTAATAATACCTCCTTCGTGCATGTATTTTTTATAAAGTTTGAATGGCGTATTCGATATATTTGCCCACTGGAAATCATAAGTACCATAAGAGCCTCGCTCGCCAATTCGTTTGTTTGGTTCGCCGAGTTTTCTATCGTCAACGTTTTCGGGGCTGGCACCGTTATCAGCTAAGAAAATGATAAAAGTATTGTCTAATTGCTGGCTTTTTTTCAAGTATTCAACCAGTTTTCCAATGTTTTTATCCATTCTATCAACCATTGTCGCATAAACGGCCATTTTCCTTGCCCAAGATTTTTTATCCTTAACTTCCTCCCAAGACTGAATATCTTTTGGACGCTCAGTGAGTTGATAACGCTTATCAAGCAAACCAATTTGTTGCATTTTTTTGAAGCGGTCGGCACGGGTTTTATCCCAACCTTGCACGTAGAAATTTTCGTATTTGGCAATATCTTCTTCGTAAGCATGTAGTGGAAAATGCGGAGCTGTATAAGCTAAATACAAGAAAAATGGTTTGTTTGAACTATCATTAGATTTGACAAATTCGATGGCTTTATCGGTAAACGCATCGGTAGCATAATAGCCATCTTTGGGCAAAACATACTCTTTATCATCTTGAACGACAAACCTTTTTCTTTTTTCTTGCAGAACCTCAAAGTAGCTTGATGCACCCGAAATTAGACCAAAATAGCGGTCGAAACCTCGCTTCAAAGGCCAATAAGCGGGACTTTCGCCTACATGCCATTTGCCCGTCATGTAGGTATGATAACCAACTTTTTTTAAATCTTCGGCAATAGTTGGTACGCTGGGTTCAAGATAGCCTTGATAATTGCCTTTTTGCACTTTTTGGTCTTCAAAGCTCACCATATTACCCATACCAACAGCGTGCGAATATTTGCCCGTAAGCAAAGATGCACGGGTTGGGCAACAACGGCCAGCATTGTAGAAATTCCTTAATTTTAGGCCATTAGCTGCCAATTTATCAAGATTTGGTGTGCTTATTTCGCTGCCATAACAACCAATATCAGAGAATCCCATATCATCAGCCATGATAATGATGATGTTGGGGCGTGAAAGTGCTATTTTAGATGAACTTAAGGAAATAAACCCCAAAGAGGTAATGCTTATTAAAGAGGTGATAAACTGCCATTTCTTTTTCATTTTGGTCAAATTTTAGCGTTTTTGAGGAAACATTCTCAACAGTATGACTCCGTGATGGCGAATGTCGGCTGTGAAAGAATCATTAAAAATGCCTAAATCTTTCTGACGCCAGACATCGCGTAGTTTGAATTTTCCTTGCAAACCAACTTTTGAGAAATCAAACGTAAATGATTTAGCTTTTTCATTGCCCCAGTTGAAATATGATTCGGGCGTTTTACCATAATTGCCCGTATTGAAAAGGCCAACTGCCTGAGAACCATCTTCTAAGGATTTTACCCAAACTTGTATGCCATTTTCTTCCAATAAAAGCCTTCCACCTTTGCCAAGTGGGTCTTGGTTTATTTCGATTACTTCATCATTCGATAAAAGATTTAGCGTGAAAGCATCGAGCTGTTCAATAGGGCAGCCAATCAATAAAGGGGCAGCTAATAAACTAAAAATACTTACATGGCTGTACTGCTCGTCGGGTGTTAGGCGAGTATCGTGCATGATAGGGCCAATCGAAACTTTACCAACAATCATCATGTCGGGGTCAGCCCAATGCCCATGCCCAGTGTAAGGCGACCATTTATTGAGCGAGAAAGTGTTCAGAAAAAGGCTTGTCCAACTATCTTTAATGTCAGGACCTGTGCGGTACATATTCGTTAGTCTTACCCAGTCGCCTACTTTCTCAAAAGGGGCGTTGTTTGAAATACTAAACACAATATCACGTCCCGATTGCTTCAAGGCATTGGCCATACGCTCGGTAGAATTTACATCGATTCGCCAATCGTATTTCAAAAAATCAGTCCCCCAATCGGCCATTTGCTTAGCATCAACTGTTTCAAATCTATATTTGGCAATGTGATTAAAGGCACGTCTATCAACCATGATAGATTGGTGAGATTCGCCACCTTTTTCAAAATCAGATGAAGCCCCCACGTAGCCACCATAACTTGAAATGTAGGGGGTAGAATAAAGTCCGACTTTTAAGCCAAGTGAGTGAATATAGTCGAACATTCCTTTGATATCGGGGAATTTTTCGTTGGGTTGTAATGCTAAATTTGGGCCGCCACGTACGCCTTGCCAAGCATCATCAATGTTGACATACGTCCAGCCGTGGTCTCGCAGTCCCATTTTTACCATTGCATCGGCAGAGGCAATTACTTTTGCCTTATCTATTTCGGCCGCCCACGAATTCCAGCCATTCCAACCAATGGGTGGCGTAAGGGCAATCGTATCTCCGATTTTAATAGTCAACGATTTGGTTGCTTCCCCAAATTTATTTTGTGCTTTTAAAGTAGTTTGATACGTCCCACGTCCGTTTACTTTGCCTGTAATGATACCCGTTTTTTTGTCGAGTAGAAGTCCTTTGGGAAGTTTGATGGCAGAAAAAGTCATTGGCCGTTCCCCACTGGCAGCAATAGTATATAGAAATGGATTATTAGGTGTGGCCCCGAAAAGCTTAGTCGAGTTTATTTTAGGCTTTTTACTTGCTTGAGGAGTCAGAATATATTTTTCATCGGCGTTTATAACGTGTTCAGGCTTAGCATCACCGAGCATTTCCAGTTGAGCATCAATCCAGTTGCAGTAAGTGCGTTTATTGTTAATGCCCCCAACTTTATCAGTAACTAATAAGCCCAGTTGCTTAATTCCCATAAGGTTAAGGTCAATTCTGATTGGTTCATCACCGATTTTCAGTTCCTTACTTTCAAAAAGCACTTTTCCATCACCAACCACGTAGAAAGTGAGGGCAATTTCTTTATTTCCTAAATCATCGGCCCCGATTAGAGCCGAAAAACGAGTAGCTTGTTTGTTTAATAAAAAAGCCAATACACAAGGTGATTGAGCCCCCAAACCTCTTGAATACTTCTTTCCGTTGATTCGCAACGTGTCGTTTGAGTAATTTCTCTTTGCTTGTACGGGTCGAAGGCCTTCTGAAAATGTTTGAATCAGTAAATCGTCCAACCATACGATTTTGGTCTGCTGTCCATAAGCATTTGATGTAAAAATCAGACAAGAAATAAGCAGAATCTTATACATTTTATTGTTTAGGTTGAATATATCTTTACTATATGGATATTTTTTATGTGTTGAAATAAGGTTTTTGCCAGTCATGCTTTCTATTTATACTTTTTATAAAATCATTTTACTTCCGAACAGCTATTACAGTTTCTATAAAGGTTTCATTCGCAACAGTACAACTCCATGATGTCGAATATCGGTTGTAAAAGTGTTATTAAACGAACCCAAATCTTTTTGACGCCAAACATCATGCACTTTAAACTTACCCTTTAGTCCTATTTTAGCAAAATCAAATGTAAAATCCTTGGATTTTTCGTCACCCCAACGAAAATACGACTCTGGTGTTTTTCCAAAATGGGCAATATTGAATAACCCAACTGCATACGAGCCATCGGCTAAAGGTTTCAGCCAAACTTGTATGCCGTCTTCATCAGAAACTAAGCGGGCAGGTTTTCCCAATGGGTCTTGATTGACTTCTATTACTTCATCGTTTGTTAATAGGTTTAGTGTAAAAGCATCTAATTGTTCAATGGGGCAGCCAATCAGCAAAGGTGCTGATAGTAAGCTAAATAAACTCACGTGGCTATACTGTTCATCGGGTGTAAGGCGTGTTGGGTGGAGTTCTGAGCCTGTTGTAACATTGCCCAGAATCATCATGTCGGGGTCGAGCCAATGGCCATGTCCGCCATACGGACTCCATTTATCGAGCGTAAAAGCAGATAGATAAAGGCTCAACCAAGAATCTCTAATATCAGGGCCTGTACGGAAGGTATTGCTTAACTTTGCCCAATCTTTGGCATTTGAAAAGGGAGCCGAATTTGATATACTGTAAACAATGTCTCTTCCTGAGTTTTTTAAAGCCGCCGACATTCTTTCGGCCGATGGCACTTCAATTCTCCAATCATATTTTAGGTAATCGACTCCCCAAGCTGCCATTTGTTTGGCATCATTTTCTTCAAAATGATAGTTGCCAACATAGCGAAAAACTCGTTTATTATTTTTGATAGAATCAGTGATTTTTCCATCAGCAAAATCTGATGAACCACCAATGTAGCCAGCATAGCTTGTTATCATGGGTGTAGAATAAACCCCAAGTTTAAGCCCTTGACCATGAATATAATCGGCCATTTCTTTGAAGTTTGGAAATTTTTCGTTGGGTTGAATGGCATTAAAAATACCACCTCGTTGGCCTTGCCAAGCGTCATCAATATTAATGTACGTCCAGCCGTGTTGGTTGAGTCCCATTTTTACCATGGCATCGGCTGAGGCGATTACTTTTTCTCGGTCGATGTTTCTTGCCCATGAGTTCCAACCATTCCAACCAATTGGTGGCGTAAGTGCAATCGTATCACCGATGATAATTTTTAAGTCTTTTGTAGCCTCACCAAAGGCGTTTTTAGCGACTAAAGTGCTTGTATAAGTGCCTTTTTGAGCTACTTTGCCAGTTATAAGTCCAGTTTTTGAGTCAACCGAAAGACCTTGTGGTAAGTTTTTTACTGCAAAATTCATCGGGCGTTCACCCGTAGCAGCAATGGTGTAAAGGAATGGGTTATTGAGTCTTGCACCAAAAAGTTTAGGTGAGTTAATTTTAGGCTTTTTGTCGGGCTTGGGTGTTAGAATGTATTTTTCATCAGTATTTGGCATCGTTTGCGGAATAAAATCATCTTTCATAACAAACTTTGCATCTGCCCAATTGGAGTAGGAACGATTAAATCCATTTTCTTCAATCGTAACTAAAAGCCCTAAGCGTTTAACGCCCACAAGACTTACTTTTACTGGTTTGGGGGCATCGCCAAGTTTCATTTCACTACTTTCAAACAATATTTTTTTATCGCCGATTACATAAAATTTGAGCAGTAAATCTTTTACTCCTTTATCGTCAACCCCAACCATGGCCGAAAACTCGGTGGCGTGACCATCTAAAAAAAATGATAAAACGCTGGTTGAGCTTACACCCACACCGTGTTTATATAGTTTACCATTTATTTTCATGGAATCCCCACCCGCATTGGTTTTACCTAAAACAGCAGGAATTCCCTCTGAAAATGATTTAATTTTCAAGTCATCGAGCCAAATAGATTTCGTTTGGGCAAAGCTGTGTGTATATAGCCCCAATACGGCAAGAAAAATGATTATCTTATTCATGTGATGTGTAATGAACCGTTATTTTTTCGCAATTTTATTAGCAATCAAAGTCAAAACAGCCTTATCGCTCCATTCTTGTCCATGCCCTGCCATAGCTGTAAATGAAACTTTTGCATCTGATTTAGGATTTTCGGTTTTATCTAAAAACTTTTGTAGAAACCTCGTGGCGACATTTGAGTAAAGTCCATCCATGTCGCCCATCCAAATCCATATTTTGCCTTGTAGCTTTGGGCCAAGTATTGGCCAGTTTTTCTCTAAAATCTTTTTCAAATCATATTTCTCCCATTGTTTAGCAATGGAATGGTCGATTTTTCCCGTGAATGGGTCAAACATCAGTGAAGGTAAATTATCTGCTCCTTTTGGCCCAAATACAGCATTATAGGCCCCAAACTGACCGCCAGAAACTAAATAATTACCTGTTCTACTATTAAGATTTTCGCCTGCAATCCAATCTTTCATCGAGAAAGTTGGTTCTCCATAAATTGTTCTTCGGCCTGGCTGTAAATATCCATAGCGATTATAGAAAATAGATTCATCTTCATAGATATTGATGAGTCCGTAGTGTTCAAAATCAACGGGGTCGGGGCTGTACGACCACGTGCCATCAAAAAAATCAGGATAAAAGATTTGCAGAGCTAATGATACCCAACCTCCCGTAGAATTTCCTGTCAGAAAACGCATTTTTGATTCGGGTTTATAGCGAACTTGCCTTTCGATTTCTGGAATCAGCTCTTCAATGAGTGCTTTGCCACAAGGTCCATTATTTTCAGAATCAACTTGATAAGTATCTCCGTAAGGCCCTTGCGAATCAAGAAAAACATAGATGATTTGTGGGGCGTTTTTGCTAAACCACCAATCCGAAAAATCTTTGTTATTGACTATACCATTAATGGCGGTGTAGCGTCCGTTTAGTCCTGCTGCTCGGTAGCAAATCGGATAAGTTTTGTCAGGATTTTCAAAATAACCCGATGGCAATAAGATTGAAGCCTTCAAAAAACGAGGTTTACCCGAAAACTCGGATAGATATTTACTTTTAATTTCAACAGATTTTACAAAATCATGCTTAATGATATTGGTAGGCTCAATAATTTGATTGAGTGTAAGATTCAGTTGGAGGTTATTAGAAAACAACACCGAATCTATATTGCTATACAGATTTCCTACAACATTCTCTTGGCCATCTTCAATGTTTTGTTTGTAAACTACCTGAAAATAATACTTATCAGTAGCATTTGGTTTTAGTTTATCTAAGCCAACAGCTAAAACATTTTTATCTTTCGAGTCCAGCAAAAAAGTTGAATTTGTATCCCAATTCTGAGGTGTTACGCCAAAGGCAATTTCTGAACGAAGCCGAGGCTCTCGCTCATGTTGCTTGGTTACGTGTAGAATTAATCGCCCTCCTTTGATAAATGATTTTCTGATTTCTGGTGCAATAGCAATTTTTACACGCCAAGATATGAGGTCTTGAGCTTGTACGAGAATTGGTACAAATACGAGCAACAAAAAAACGAAGTTCTTCTTTTTCATTTAAAAGCTATCTCTTTAAATTAATGGTCATTGACGGTGGTGCTTGCTCGGGCTTACTACCCCAATTTTTGTTAGGATTTGCTCCCATATTTAAGGTTAATTTTCCGCCTTTTGTAACTGTTTCGTGCAGAATCCAAGGTTTTTCTAAGGTTTTATCGTTTAGTTTAGCCGACTGGATGTAAAGGTTTTTTGATGAATTATTCTTGGCCTCAATCGTAAATGTTTTGCCAGAATAATACTTCGGGTTTAGGTGAAACGTAATTTTATTAAAAATCGGACTACTAATTTCGTAGAACGGTTCGGGTGAAGTACCGCCATTGGTAGAAAAAATACCCGATTTCATTAAAACCGCCAAACTACCCATGAGCCCTTGGTCTTCATCGCCACTGTAGCCAAATTGTGGCGAAAGTCCACTATAAACCTTGTCGATTACTTGCCTTGACCAATATTGCGTCAACCACGGCGAACCAGCGTAGTTAAACAAAAAAGCTGTTTGAATACTCGGCTGATTGCCATAGTTGATATACACTCGGCGTAATTCCTCTAAAGTTTCTTTATCGTGCGATTTCCCCGAAACAAAATCGTGTTTTTGTGCTTTTTCAAACGAAGAATTCAGCTTTGTAGTAAAGGCTTCTCTGCTTCCCATTAAATTTATTAAGCCTTGCACATCGTGCGGCACAAACCAAACATATTGTGCGGCATTTCCTTCCTCCCAACCATTATCGTAGCGTAGAATATCCACTGGTTCGGCCCATTTGCCGTCGAGTGTGCGGTTCCACATCCAACCAATATCAGCATTCCAAATATTTTTATAGTTGGTTGCACGCTTCATAAATAGCTCATAATCATCGTTTTTGCCCAGTTTTTTTGCCATTTGTGCTAAGGTATAATCTTGATAGGCGTATTCGAGCGTTTGGGTAGAACCATCTTGATGAAAACCATATTTAATGTTACTAATTGGGTGTGGCACATAGCCTCGTTCCATGTAGTATTCAATACCGCCGCCTTTGAAAGTATTGTGTTCGTAACCCGCCTTGCTCATCATTCCACCAGGGAAATGATTTTTTCGTAAACCTTCATACGCTTTTTCAAGATTAAAACCCTTCATTCCTTTCATGTAGGCACTTACAATAAATGGGGTAGTGGCGGCTCCTGTCATTACGTAGGTGTAATTACCTCCCGCAGGCCCACGAGGAATGAGTCCACCATCTTGGTACATCATTACCATTGAGTTGACAAATGATTCGGTAACTTCTGGATAAACCAAATGCCAGAGTGTATTGATTGTCCATTGAGCTCCCCAAAATGAATCCGAATTATGATGGTTGTAGGTCGGTTTCCCATTTTTATCGAGCGGAATTTGTCCAATTCTACGTTCAGGCCCTGTCATATCAGAATACTTACCGTTTACATCTGAAATAATACGTCTTCCTTGCAAAGCGTGCCACAAATCCGTATAAAAGCGACGTTTTTCGGTGTCTGTTCCTCCTTCAATTTCTATTCTGCTTAGCCACTTATTCCATTCCTCACGGCTTTCTTTGACGATTTTTTCAAAATCCCAATGCGGCAACTCACTCGTTAAATTTAATCGGGCTTGCTCTTCACTCACATACGAGATAGCTACTTTCATTTTTCTAACTTCACCTGTTTGCGTGGTAAAGTTGACGTACGCTCCAATTTTTTCGCCTTCAATACTATTAGTTACTTCTTCTAACTGACCTTTTCTCCAGCCTTTTAGTGAGTCGAAAGGTTTATCAAACTGAGCCACAAAAAAAACTGTTAACGTTTTTGGACGGCGAATCGTAGGAGCCATGATGGCATAGCCTTCTATTTCTTGATTATTTACTTTTTTTATGAAGCCTTTTTGGGTATCCGAAGGGCCAAGAAATGTAGAAAAATCAAAGAGAATTTGGCTTTTTGTTGATTTTGGGAATGTATATTTATGAAAACCCACACGAGTGGTTGAGGTGAGTTCGGCAGTTATTCCATAAGCGTCTAAAACAACTTTATGGTAGCCAGCTTTGATAATTTCGGTTTTGTGCGAAAACTTAGAACCATACTTGTTTGAACCTAAATGTCCTTTAAATTCTCCAGTTGTGGGCATCACGGGAATGCCAGATAACTGCCAACCATGCACATGACTAAAGCATTTAATGCTGTCTTTCTCGTAGCGATACCCAGCATTCCAGTCGGCATCAATGGCATTATCGGGGCTAAGATTGACCATTCCAAAAGGGCGAGTGGCCGAATTGAAGAAAAACCAACGAGAATTGGCGGCATCTACCAATGGATATACCAAATCAACAGGTTCAACCTTTGCTTTTTGAGCAAAAACGTAATTTGTAATAAACAGAAAAAATACTAAAAATCTTTTCATTATTAATTTTGAATTTATGAAAGTTTAATGGTATGTTTAAAAGGCGTAAATCCTGTCAGATAAACAGTTGGTGCATCTAATGGGGGCAATGCTCCACGCAAGATAATATTCTTATGTTCGAGCTTCCCCGAACTAAAATGTATACTATCATTACCTACAGTATAAGTGCCATTTTGCTCAGAAAAAAGATAGGCGTTGTATTTTTTAGTTGATTTTGTAACACCTGAAAACGTCCCACCTGCTCTAAAAATTAACTCAAGCGAAACTGGAACGCCATCGGTGCCACTCATGTTGATTTCTACTTCAAGACCATTGTTAGCTTCTTTTATTTTAACAACTGTCTCAAGGTGTTGTATTTCGCTTTGCTTACGGAGCGTCCGTGGCATTTTGTCTAAGTCGCCATCAGGAGATATTTTATCTTTGTCAAGTGGCTGATAATAAGGGCCTTCGAGCGATTTTTGCAAAACCCAAGTATCGCCTTGTTGTTCGATTTTTTCTGACTGAAATTGACCTTTACCAAAAAACGATGCTGCTACTCGCATGGCTTGCAAAACGGCATTGCCTTTATGAAAAGTAAGCCAACCTGTGTTGTTTGATAGAATGGTAGTATCCCAATTATTACGTCGGATACGCACTACGCCCGAATACGGAAATGCCTTTGCATAGCTAACGGGTAGGGGCTTATCGGCGGGTAGTTCTTTCCAAAGCGTTGGGTCTTCTAAAAAATAATCGAGATAACCCGCCAGTTGCTCTTTCATACTGTTTTTTTCAATTTGTCGAGCCATTGCTGCCATTTGACCATTGTTTTTTTGTAATGCCATAAAACGGTAGCAATAATAATATTTCGACATATTGCCGATTGTTCCTTTATCTTGTCGGTTAGATGCTTCCGTAACGACCTCGCCATTAGGATGAACGTAGTAAAGGGTCATTTCGAGGTTTTTTAGCACAGGCTCTAAAAGCTCGGGCTTGTTAAGTCCCTTGGCCATAATTATTAGCGAGCGATTAACAATAGGAGAGTAACTATTAGTACTCTTTTCGGTATATTGCCCGTCGGGGTCTAAATCAATATGCTCGGCAAGCCATTGGTCAATACGATTGAGATAGCGTTTATCGGGAAATAACTCATTTAATTTTGTTAAAGCTGCCGAAACCACCCAACGGTGGTTTGGTGTGTGAATACCACCCACAATTAAGCCTTCTCCCGCATTTTTTAGGAATTTCTGTAATAAATCAAGGGTATTTTCTGAGCCTTTAGTATTTGATTGTTTCAAAAATTTGTAGGCAGGAACCATGTTTTCTAAAACAAAAGCAGTATCGGGTGTTGAGTGGAAATTAGTAGCCAATAAATCAATCGTTCCATCGCTGTGCTGAAATTGAAGCATTGCTTTGGCAGCGGCTTCTACGTCTTTCAAAACCTCGCTTGATTGATAAAACGAAGACTCGGGACACGATATTAGCATACAAGCTTTGCCAATAAAACCACTCGTTGAATGTGGATTTGGAATTTCCACATCATCCATATATCCACCCACATATTTATGGTCTGTCACTTTAGATGCCTTGAAACTGGGTAATTGTTGGTCATGAATCTTAATCCATTCAAGCAACCAAGTGGGTTTGGTTGCTGATTTATGTTGAACTAAACCAAAACCAACGAATGGCAAGGCACAAAGCGAAGTAGCTCCCATTGCTACAAAATTTCTTCTATTCATGGGTTAAATAAACTTTAAGTAGTTGATTTTCAATTATCGCCAAATTTATTTTGCCCATGAAATCGAAATCAGTTTTACATTACTGTAGTCTGCCAACAATAGAACATGGATTACAAAATAGGTTTGTTAGTGAAGTATATTAGCTTACAATGCTCTAATTTTTATGCTTCTGAAATGAACCTCATCGCCATGGTCTTGCAAGAGAATATGCCCCGAAACAGCCTGTGCAAAGTTCTGATACGTATTATATTTACTCTTCGCAACGAGGTTACGAAATATTTGAGAATGACGGTCATATTCAACCATTTTTAGGTTGTTTAGCCAGTGTTCTACATGTCCATCTTTTGAGACGATGCGAAGTTTATTCCATTTTCCTGGCGGATTCATTCGTTTATCATTATTACCTTCCGAGAGATTTTCGGCAGTAATTAAATCATAGAGCGAACCCGTAGTGCGGTTACCGTTTACGCCTGCTTTGGCATCTGGGTGAACCTTGTCGTCGAGTATCTGAAATTCTGGACCTAAGCCTGTTCCTGCTCTTTTTTTACGGTCTTCTACTACAAAATATTTTACGCCACTGTTAGCACCAGTGCTAAGTTTGAAGTCGAGTTCAAGTTCAAAATTTGAAAACTCTTGGTCGGTAATAATATCACCACTTTTTACTAAGGAATCTTTTTTTGTTCCGAGAACTTTCAAAACTCCATCTTGAATTGCCCAGCCAACTGTCGGGAATTTATCATCATTGGCCAAACGCCAACCTGCGGTCGTTTTACCATCCCAAAGTAAACGCCAACCTTTTCGTTGTTCGTTAGCCGATAATTGATTGATTAGATAGCTAACTTCTGGAGCTTCTTCACCACCTTTCCAAACAACATCTCTTAGGTTTTCGGTGGCAATTCTAATGTTTTTCCATTGAACTGTTAGTCCGACTTGTTTTTCTCGCTTGATTTGATGTACTTGTAAAGCAATAAAACCACGAGCCGTTTGGGGGTCTAAGAGATTCGCACAAGGAATTCCATTTACCCAGGTTTTTATACTGTTTCCAATGGCTTCGATATGATATTTATTCCAATTACCTGTTCTGAATGCTTTGCGTCCTTTCTGATTAACTGATAGTGGATATAACCAACCATTACGCCCTTCGTCAAAGATACCGCCACTCCAAGCTCTATCACCAGGGTCAATCTCTACTTGGTATCCGTGTACTTTACCAGCTTGAATATTCGGGTCGCTAATACTTCTGATTTGAATGCCTGAATTTAGGCCTGCTTCTACTTTTACTTCTAATTCCAAGACAAAATCACCGTAAAGTTCTTCGGTACATAAGAATGAGTTTGGCGTATTGAGTTGTGAAACCCCGACAATGGTTTTATCAATAATCTTGTATTCGGCATTGCCGTTTTTCTTCGTCCAACCTTTCAAATCTGTGCCATTAAATAGGTCTTTCCATTGGGCTTTTGCCAACGAAAAACTGCAAAGAAGTATAAGAGTGGTCAGGGTTGATACTAAATGCTTTTTCATGGTTAGGGTTGAAATAATGGTTTGAGTAGAAAAAAGAGAAGAAGAAAATCTTCCTCTCTTTCAAATTCTAATTATTAACAAATCTACTATTAATTTAGTATCCAGCGATTAGTATCCAGGATTTTGTTTCATTGCAGGGAACGATAAGTCGATTTCGCTTTGTGGTATTGGTCGTAAATAATGCTTATCAGCAATGGCTTGACCTTTCACCCAAGGATTATACTTCTTCACTCTATCAACCAATTTGCCTGTTCTTTTCAAATCGAACCAGCGGCTGTATTCGCCCATAAATTCTCTGGCTCTTTCATCCAAAATTAAATCAATCGTAATATTTGATGCCGTTGCTCTATATGAAGCAGTTTCGAGCGATTTTTGGTTTTCGGGAGCAGCAGCACATTTAGGGTCAGAGCCTTTTTTAGCACCTAAAGCACGGTCAAGCACACGATTATAATAAACTTCTGCACCACCCAATTTACCACCTTTTGCACCTTTTACTATGGCTTCGGCCGCAATCAAATAAGCTTCAGCCGAACGGAAAACACATTCATTAAATGTTCCGTAAGCATCTCCGTAAGGAATACCTGGTTGCCAAAACTTCCACATTAGCGGAGCTTGAATATTAAACCCTGAGTTATCAATTGGGTAGCCACCGCCGTATTCATCAGTGTTTACAACAGCGTAGTTTTTCTTTCCACCTAAATCTACCCCTCTTTCAGCCAAAGTAGTGGCTGGGTTATTCCATGGGCGACAAAGTAGCACAGTATCACCCGCAGCAAAACTTACTTTTAGATTTGCGTTACTCAATGGAAGTGGTTTATAATCTTTTACCGCCGAAAGTGCATAACCAACACTCACAAAATTATGTGCATAGCGAGTATCGTTATCAGGGTCGAAGAAGCGATAAGTTGCCGTATTGATTTGGTGTGTACCAAGACAACGGTTATAGTCAGTTGTACGACCTTTACTGCCAATAAATCCTTCGCCACTTGGCCCAAATTTAGAGTGTAAATCGTTTCCACCAGCGGCATCTTGCGTAAATGCGGGGTCTGTTTTGTTGGTTAATACATCGGTATTATATTGAACCGAGAAGATAATCTCAGCATTTTTATCATTTTGAGCTCCTGTATATTGTGTCAGCGGGTTATTCGAACGCTTCGGGAATAAATCGCTATAATTGGTTGCCAGGGGATAGGCATCAATGATTTTATCAGCATATTGAAGAGCCAAATCAAAATCAGCATTTGTTCCACCGAGCGAGTTATTATAATTCCAGCCTCTTGTCAGATATACTCTTGCTAATAAGAATTGTGCTGTTCCTTTATTAATTCTTCCATAATTAGAGGCTACTGCTGGTAATTTGGCCTCGCAATCAAGCAAATCGGCAATGATTTGTTTGTAAACATCAGCCGCAGGTACACGAGGGAAGTCTTTTTGAGGAGTAGTAGTTTCGGTCAATGGCATCGGAATATCGCCCCATTGTTGAACGGCATAAAAAAGGCATAAAGCTCTCAAGAATTTCGCTTCTGATAAGCGAGTATCTTTCAATGTGGCATTCATGGTTGTGATGGCATCAGCACGAGAAACTACGGTATTTGTTCGAGCGATTTCGGCATAAAGTAATTGCCACAAGCTCTGAATTTCGGGCAATGTCGCATTAAATCGAGCATCATAGACATCATACAAACTTGGTTGATTTTCTTTACCATTCACTGCTGATGGATTCCAACCACCTTGCGAAGAAAAAATATCAGTACCATTCAGAACCAGAACTCTGTTTTGATGGATATTTCTTAGCAATGGGTAACACGAACGAACCAAATCTTCAAAACCTGCTTCAGTTTTGTAATAAACATCGGTGGTTAAGGTTGATTTTGGTACTTCTTCGAGAAATTGGTCTTTACAGCCAGTTAAAACAAGAAATAAACTTGTAACGAGCCAAAAATTATATCGTTTGAATACTATTGTTTTCATTGTCATTCTACATTTAGGAAATTAAAAACTAACATTAAGACCAACACTAACGGTCATTGAAGGTACGTCGTCTTGGTAAATTGCTGAGTTAAACTCTGGGTCGAATCCAGTATATTTTGTAAAAATAAATGGATTAATCACTTGAGTGTATATACGTGCATTCGATAGTTTAAACTTATCCATTGCTCCTTTAGGTAATGTATAACCAAAAGTTATGTCAGAGATTCTTAAAAAACTGGCATCTTGGTAAGTAATTGCCGCACGATATGGGTTAGCTGCTACTGCTCCAAAGTAAGTATTTGAAGGATTATCGCTTCTCCAATAATCTAATGAAGCTAAGCTATTATAGCGAGTACCAAGTTCACCAAATGTACCAGATAATGTATTGTTTTTATATTCGGTTCCGTTTCGGTAGTAAGTAAAGAATGAGAGGTCAAAGTTTTTATATTTGAAACGGTTTGTAATACCCACAAGGAAATTTGGTAGAGCCGTTCCTAAAATCATACGGTCATCAATACCTTCAGTGGAGGAAATCTGGCCATCATTATTGGTATCTACAACTCTTACAGCACCAGGCACTTGTTTATACTTAGTTGCTAAATCTTTATCTTCAGTTTGCCAGATGCCATCAAATTTGTAATCGAAATTCGATTTGATTGGATAACCTACAAACAACTTATTTCCCTTGTCGATTGTCTGACCTTCTCCGTAGAGCGAGAGTAACTTATTATTGTTTTTAGTAAAAGTTAAAGTTGTATTCCAGGTAAAGTTGGTTCTTGCTACATTGACTGTATTCAACAAAATTTCTATACCCTTATTTTGAATTTTACCTACATTTGAAATCACTTGCGAGAAACCCGAAGTAGTTGGTAGTTTCTGGCTCAAAATCAAATCGACTGTTTTTCTATCATAGACCTCAACTGTTCCAGCAATTCGGTTTCTGAAAAATCCAAAGTCTAAACCTAAATTAAGTTCCTTGCTTCTTTCCCAACGTAAATCCTTATTGCCTAAGTTTTGAGGAGCAAAACCGTAAGCGGCCGTGCCATCAAAATCATAGCCTGTATTCAATAGACCTGCTTGTGTACTATATGGATTCACGGTCGAGTTTCCTACTTCTCCGTAACTTGCTCTTAATTTTAAGTTGGATAAAACTTTTACGTTTTGTAGGAATGATTCATCAATTAATCTCCAACCCAAAGCCACCGACGGGAAAAATGCCCATTTATTACCCGCAGCTAATTGTGAAGCACCGTCCGAACGGCCGGTAACCGTCAATAAATATTTGTCATTAAAAGTATAGTTTAGTCGGCCCATGTAGGAGGCAATCGAACGCTCAACCAACGAACTACCAAATGAAGTAATAGTACCAGTATTTAACGAATACCAGTCAGAGTCGAAGGGCAAGTCTTTTACTGCAACAGTATAGCTTTCGTTTCTCTGATAGAAAGCACTCTGTAAGCCAGTAAGCGTAATTTTATGCTTTCCAAAACCAAGATTATAATTAATGATATTATCAAGTGTGTAGCTACCTACTAAACGGTTATCGTATTGCGTACGAGGTTTTGTACCGATTTGTGATTTAGACCACATTCCTCTAAAATCACCGATTCTTGAAGTACCGTAAGTAGCCGAAAGCGAAGAACGAATGCTTAGCCCCTTGATGGGTGTGTATTCAACATAGGCATTCCCCATGATATTGGCAGTAGTTGTCTGCAATTTAGATACTTTTGGGTCGGTATCGCTCAAAGGGTTTGGTACTTGTTTATCGTTGATACCCATCCAGATTGCCAAACCATTGAAATTTACATCTTGATTTTCGCTCGGATTAGCTAAATCGGCATAATAAACAGTTCCTGTTGGTCTTGCACGATACGCTCCTCTCAATGACTCTTGCGAACCTAAATTTTGGTCAGAATAAGTTACATAAGAAGTAAAACCTACTTTGAAATGCTCGCCTAATTTACTATCAAGACCAGCATTGAGGTTGTATCGCTTATAATCAGTACTGATTACATTACCTTGCTCCAGTAAATAACCTCCCGAAAAACGATAGGTTGTTTTATCCGTTCCGCCTGCTACACTGATGTTGTGGTTGGTTTGAGTAGCTGGCTTGGTTACCAACCCTACCCAGTCAGTAGTTATGCCATTGTTGATATTTGCCATTTCGGCTGAAGTGAAAGTAGCCCCAGTAGCACCTTCTAAAATTCTATCGGTATAAGCGAGTTTATAAAATTGCTCGCTTGTCATCATTGCTGGCAAATGTGCTGGATTCTTAACGCCAACATAAGAGTCATAGCTTACTTTCGGTTTGCCTGATAAACCTTTTTTAGTTGTAATTAAGATTACACCGTTTGCACCTCTTGCACCATAGATAGCAGTTGATGAAGCATCTTTTAGTACATCCATCGACTGAATATCGTTCGGATTAAGGTTATTGATATCGCCACCCATCAAACCATCTATTACTACCAAAGGAGCAGTCGAGTTGTTGATAGTATTTTCACCTCTAATCGTGATGTTATAGCCACTTCCTGGACGATTATCTGACTTGGTAACGGTTGCACCAGCTACTTGCCCTTGAATCGCCCTTGCGGCTAATGTTGGATTGGCCCTAACAATATCTTTTGATTGAATCGAAGACAAAGCCCCTGTTAAATCTCGCTTTTTCAGCTCTCCGTAACCGACCACAACCACTTCATCCAGCTGTTTTAAATCGGACTTCAAAACAATCTCAAAATTTGTTTTGTTACCAACATAAACCTCTTGCGATTCATACCCTACAAAACTTATAATTAATAAATCGCTTTCGTTTGGGACACTCATACTAAAATTCCCGTTTACATCAGAAGTTGTTCCTTTGTTTGTACCTTTTACCGTAATACTTGCCCCAACGATTGACTCGCCTTTATCGTCTTTTACACTTCCTCTGATTGGTTTTTCTAAAATTACGGGTGTGGTTTGCGTATTTTCAATGAAACCAACTCTTGGTTCAATTCTTTTTAGCACAATTTGCTTACCCATCACTTTATAATCTAATTGAAGTGGTGAAAGTAAATTTTTCAGTACATCACCCAGAGTAGAGTTATCCATATTGATACTCACCGTTTTTTCTACTTTTATCAGATTCGAACTATAAATGAATTTGATATCAGCAGTTTTTTCGATTTCATTCAAAACCTTTTTTATTGGCTGCACTTCTGCTTTTAACGTAATTCTTTTATTGAGTATTTCTTGCGAATAGCCGTCGTGTGCGAAGGAAACTCCCACAAAAAACAATAAAAGAATCAACTGTGAAAAGGTAATTCGCAAGAAACTACTCGTAGTCTTACAAATCAGTAGATTTTTTTTCATAGTTTATATTTAAGAAAAATAGATAGAAAGAACTATTAATTTATTTTGTAAAATTTAGGTAATTCGGTTTTAGTAATTCTTCATTTTATTTACATCCATTAGATTTTATAATAAATGTGTTATCCTCTTCTTTATAAGTGGCATCTAATGCTATACATATCAATTTGATTTTTTCGATAAGAGGTTCGTCAGATAGGTGAGCTGTAAGTTTGCAATTCGATAGTTTTTCTTTGTTGTAAATAACCTCAATGTGATACGCATTTTTTATTGCTTCAATTATCTCTATTGCGGGAGTTTCGTCAAAATCAAACGAAAGTCGTTGAATAGTTTGTTGCAAGTCTTCTTGCTTTACAATAACTGGCTTTTCGATTTTCTCACCATTGAGGTTAATTGTTACTTGTTCATTTGCATTTAAGACAAAACCTTCTAAAGTCTTACCATTCATTTTTTCGTTTTTGTGTACATCATTTTGCATGATTACCGAAACTCGTCCAGTTTTGACGATTACTTCTGTTTCGGAAGCATTTGCTTTAATCGTAAAACTCGTACCTAATACTTTCGTAATTAGCTCATTGGCGTAAACAAAGAAAGGAACTTCCGAATTTTTCTGCACTTCAAAAAAAGCCTCACCCGATAAAATAACCTCTCTTTTAGTTTTATTATATTGTTGTGGGGAATAGCTAATTTTGCTGTGTGGTTGTAAAATCACCGAACTTTCGTCGGGTAAACTCACAAATAGTGGCGTTGATGTTAGATTTTCTTTTTCGTAGATTTCACCAGTTAGTTTCTTGGTATCATTGACCAATTGTTTGTAAGAAACCTTATCGGTTTTTGTGAATTGCTGGAAGCCAATCCATGAAAAAAACAATAAAACCGCCGCTGCTGCTAACCGTTTATAATGAAGACGAAAAGATTTTTCTTCTTCAATTTCTTCATTAACATCTACTGTTTTCTCAACTTTAACAAGTTTGATTCGTTCATTAATGTTCAAAGACCCTTTTTCTGTATCGAATAAATATTGTGGATGCTGCGATTCCCATTCATCAAGATATTGATAAAATAATTCTTGATTTTCTTCGACTTTCAACCAATCTTCAATCATTTTATATTGCATCGAAGTGTGTTTCCCGTCAAAGTAGTCAAATATTATTTTCTTTGTAAGCGATGTGTTCATATAGAATACTTTGAGTTTTAACTATAAATTTTTGTAGTAATATAGATTACTTGAAAAAGAGAAAAAATAATGCACTCATTATCCATTCTGATTTGAGTTCTTCTCTAATCTTTGCCAATGCTCTGCTTATTAAACGCTCGACGGCACTCACCGTTATTTCCATTTCAAGAGCAACTTCTGTATATTTTTTGCCTTCTAATCTATTCAACTGAAAGGCTTTTCTTGATTGTTGAGGAAGATGCTGAATTGCGACATCTAATCTTTTCGTAAGTTCGTGAAAGTGAAGGATTTCGTCAGGCTGTAAGACAGCAGAATTATCGGGATATTGAGTATCTAAATCGTTGTTTTCTAAGTTGGTTGTCCGATTTATTTCAAGTTTTATGGAGTTGTAGGCTCGATACCTTACCGATGTATATAAATAAGAGCGATAAGAAGTTGTAATGTTTTCATAAACTTTATTTTGCCAAAAATTTGTAAAAACTTCAGCAACTATATCTTCAGCAATTTCTTTTGAATAAACAAAACGGATGGCATGATTACAGAGATTTGTGTAGTATCTGCGAAAGAGTAAATCAAAACCTTTTTTGGGCGATTCTTCAAAAGTTTTAACAATAAAATATTCGTCTGAAATAGTTTTTGTTTCAGCTCCATCCTGAGAGATGCCAAGAATATCTTTATTTAAAACATGTTCAATATGCTGCTTTGGTAGCATTATTTAATAAATTTATTGTATAAATCTAAGACAATGTTTTATTATTTTACCCCACATTGAATTAATGTTTTTAAAATATTTTTTTATAGGTATATATTTTACTACAAAAATTAAGGACTAATATAGTTAGATAATAAAATAATTGATAGAAGTCTTCACTCAAAGTTTACACCCTTACGATGAGTACTAACTCTTTCCACATTTAAATAAAAGTATGCCGCTATTTCGGCCAAATTTAACCCTCCGTTTATCAAGCCAATTATTATATAAGCGAAAGCTACTTACGCTAACCATTAGTACAAGGTTCGGCCGCCATCAATGTTACAGAATAATGATAGGTTTTCTAAAATTTAAAATAGAAATCTGACTATCTTCAAAAATACTCCAAAACATATATCCAAAATTTTATATTGTTGTTTGCAAAATCAAATTTTATTTTTCTTAAATTGCATCGAGTAAAATAAAATATTTTAAGGAAAATGAAAATCGGATACGTGAGAGTTTCTAAAGAAGAGCAAAACGAACAACTTCAAATTGATACTCTAAAAAAATATGGTTGTGAAAAACTCTTCCAAGAAAAAATTTCTGGAACTGCTAAACATAGACCTGAATTTGAGAAAATGAAAGAGGTACTACGAAGTGGGGATGAATTAGTAGTCTGGGACATTGACCGTTTGGGTAGAACAACACTCGAACTAATTATGTTGGTCGATGACCTCAATCAAAAAGGTATTTTGTTCAAAAGTCTTTCTCAATCATTAATTGATACAACAACCGAAACAGGCGAGTTCGTTTTCAAACTCTTTGCACTTTTGGCAGAGCATGAACGCAAAAGACTAATCCGAAGAACCAAGGCTGGACAAGAAGCAGCCAGAGCAAGAGGCCGAATGGGTGGTAGGCCCAAAGGACTTTCGCCACATTACCAGGAAATCACGCCAATGGTTGTGGATGCTTACAAACAACAAAGAAGTATCCGTGATATTATGAAGGCATTTAAAATTCCATCTACTGCTACAGTTTATAAAATTCTTTCTGAAAGTGGAGTAGATTTTCAAATTTACCATAAAAACTCTAAATAGACCTACAAGTTTGGTCGTAGTCAAAAACTGTATAACTACATTTATCAAAAAAAAATTTCAAAATAATTTGACAATGATTTAATAATGAAGCCATCAACGGATACAAAAACTCGTATTCTTGAAAAATCCATTGAAGCCTTTAATCGCTTTGGATTTGTCAATATACGCCTCCAGCACATTGCCGACGAAGTAGGTATTAGTGTTGGCAATTTGGCATATCATTTCAAAAATAAGGATGCCATACTTGAAGCTATTTACGAAGAATTAGAAAAAAGTCAGAAAGCCTTATTGGCCGATTTAAAAATCGTTCCACTATTCATTAATATAGACAAACACATGCGTGATACTTTTCTGATTCAACAAAAATTCAGTTTTTTCTACTCAGATACCTTCGAGATTCTTCGCAGTTTTCCTATCATTAAAAAACAATATCGAGAATACACAAAGTGGTATATTTCACAAATCGAAAACATGATTACCTTTAATGTTGCACGAGGCACTTTTATCAATGAGTCAAAGGAAGGTTTATTATCAAAACTTGCCGAACAATATTGGATGACCATGGAATTGTGGTTGTATCAGAGTCGAATTCGTACTTTTGATGAAATAAACATTGAAGATTATGTGTTTTCGATGTGGGCATTACTCATTCCGTACTTCACTCATTTAGGAAATCAAGAATACAAACAAATGCACTTCAATGAAAATTTTAATTGGTTGTGATTTGATTTTAGAAATATTTTTCTAATTTTGATAATAGTTTTACCAAAACCTAACACTAACTTTTCATTGAAATGACGTAAGTTATAACTCAAATTTAAAAGAAAAAATGGCATCATCATTTAAGATTAACGAAAAAATCTATAATAAACTCTTAGAGCTGTTGAATGATGCTTATTTTATTGATTCAAAAGGAAACATTAATGATTTTCAGTTTTATCACGACGACCATTGGCTATCAGATAGTGCCGTGATTGATAACTTGGTTTATAAAAAAGGCGAATGGAATATTGAGTTGATATTTGCCTTGCACAATAATCCTTTGAAATTTATCAAGCGTCAGATTGTATCTTACTCTTGCTCAAAAAAAGCAAACCTTTCGGCAAGTTTGATGCGTCGGATGGCAGCAAAAGACCAACGAGGAACTTTGGAAGTTAAGGCCGAAGATTTTAAGATTTGTCATAATTAAGAATTTTACAGGTTTTTCATATAAAATCACCCATATTTAAAAATATTATTGTTAGTTGCCTAAAGCGATTATTTTTGAAAGATGTATAATACAAAAGAACGAATAGTAAATGCCTCTATCAAGCTATTCAATGATTACGGAATAGCGAGTGTACGTCTTCAACAAATTGCTGACGAGATAGGAATTAGTGTCGGAAATCTGGCGTATCATTACAAAAATAAAGAGGCAATCATCAATTCGGTCTATGAAAAATTATTTGAAGATTTTCAGCAAATACTCGGTGCATATCTCAAAACTCCTTCATTTTTAGATTTTGATTCTCAAATTTCGTATTATTTCGATTTCTTCAAAAACTATCAATTTTATATCACAGACTTGTTTGCTACTGAGCATCCCTTACCAGAAGTTCGTCAAAAATGGCAAGAGTTTATGAATAAAATGATTTTTCAGATTCGTAAACGCCTTGACTTTCACGCCAAACGAGGCGACATACTGCCACAGCCTGAAGCGACTTATGATATTATCGCCGAAGCAATTTGGATAACCATTGTTTTCTGGATACCTCAACAACAAATGCGGACTAAACCTGTTACCGAAACTCGTTTTAAGGCTGCCGTTTGGAATAATATTAGGCCCTACCTCACTGAAAAAGGGGTTAGTGATTTTTCGACCTTGATAATCCCAATCTTTGTTTGAAAAACATAACATGATTGTTCTCATATTTTACGTGCTCTAAACATTTAATCTTTGGAAGATAATTTCCCCAATTATTTAGAATTATTAAATTTTAGAAAATATTTTCTAAAATTTAATTAGAAAAATTTTTCTAATTAAATTTAATATTTTACATTTGAACATCAAATAATACAATTTCAACTCTTTTACTATTTACCATCCTATGGCAAACGTTCTATGGTTACAAGGCGGGGCATGCAGTGGCAACACCATGTCGTTCCTCAATGCCGAAGAGCCAACTGTCGTTGATTTAGTCACCGACTTTGGCGTAAATATCCTTTGGCATCCTTCTATTGGCTTGGAAATTGGTCACCAAGTTACACACCTTCTTGAAGATATTATTAATGGGAAAGTCCAATGTGATATTTTAGTTTATGAGGGAAGTATCATTGAAGGCCCACATGGAACAGGAACAATGAACTTTTTTTGTGACCGCCCAATGAAAGATTGGGTAAAAGAACTCGCAGCCGTAGCAGGCTATGTTGTAGCTATAGGAGATTGTGCCACTTGGGGAGGAATTCCAGCGGTCGCTCCAAACCCAAGCGAATCGACGGGAATGCAATTCTTGAAAAAAGAAAAAGGTGGATTTTTAGGAGCAAACTATAAATCAAAAGGAGGTTTACCTGTCATCAATATTCCAGGATGTCCCGCTCATCCAGATTGGATAACGCAAATTTTGGTAGCAATTTCAACTGGCAGAATTGGCGATATTAAGATTGATGAATATCATCGTCCGAGTACATTTTTTACGGATTTCGTACAAACTGGTTGCACAAACGTTGTAAACTTTGCCAATAAAGTTGATGGGGGATTTGGTAAAAGAGGAAACGGATGTTTATTCTACGAAGTAGGTTGCCGTGGGCCAATGACCCGTGCAAGTTGCAATCGTATCTTATGGAATCGCACTTCTAGCAAAACCCGTGCCAATCATCCATGTTTGGGCTGTACTGAGCCAGGTTTTCCACATCACGATTTACAAAAAGGTAGCGTTTTCAAAACCCTAAAATATCTTGGATTCTTACCGCAAGATGTTCCTGCCGGAAATTCAAAATTGGGTTATTACCTCAGAGCAGGTTTTGAAAAAACAATGCACGCAACCGAATCAGTATTTGGTGTTGTAAAATCGCACAGCGAAAGTTCAATTTAATTAGAAATTAAGAATAATAAATTAGGGAAATTTTTCCTGCATTTATTCTATCTGATTTCTAATTAATAATTTCAAACTCCTAATTATTTTTATCAATGGCAATCTCGAAAGAATTAAATATATCACCCGTAGGTCGTGTCGAAGGCGACCTTGACGTAAAAGTTTATATGGAAGATGGGGTCGTAACAAGAGCCCATACTCAAGCAGCCATGTTTCGTGGTTTTGAACAAATCATGGCAGGCAAAGACCCTCAATCTGGCCTTATCGTTACGCCCCGAATCTGCGGAATTTGTGGCGGTTCTCATCTTTATTGTGCATCATCGGCATTAGATACTGTCTGGGAAACGACGCTTCCACCCAATGCGTTATTGCTTAGAGCTTTGGGGCAAGCCTGCGAAACTATTCAGAGTATTCCACGTTGGTTTTATGCCATTTTTGCAACCGATATGGCAAATAAAAAATTTGCGAATAAGCCCCTTTATTCAGAAGTTGTAAAACGTTGGGCTGCTTATGTAGGAACATCCTTTCAAAAAGGTGTTACGGCAAGTGCTTTGCCAGTTCAAGTCTATGCTCTTTTTGGCGGACAATGGCCACATTCAAGCTACATGGTACCTGGAGGGGTAATGTCAGCCCCAACGTTAAAAGATATTACGAGAGCTCACGCAATTATGAACCAATTTCGTAAAGATTGGCTCGAAACTATCTTTTTGGGGTGCTCTATTGAGCGTTATCGTCAAATAAAAACGTGGGACGATATGCTGGCTTGGGTTGACGAAAACGAAAGTCAGAAAAACTCAGATATGGGTTTATTTATCCGAGCGGGAATGGAATTTGGTTTGCATAAATTTGGTCAAGGGGTTGGTAAATTTATTGCCTATGGCACTTATATTCATAAAGACCTTTGGAATAAACCCAAAATTGAAACCCGTCAACATGCCGTAATAAGCCCTGGTGGATTTTATGATGGCAAAAAATTCCATGATTTTAATCACCTTGATATTATGGAACACGTAGGACACGCTTGGTACAAAGATGTTCCTGCTGCTCACCCATGGGACGAGCCTTTGCC
>JAIYBU010000026.1 GCA_027488335.1 Cytophagaceae bacterium | reverse complement strand
TCGCTTTTCCATTGTCTTAATATTGGTTATATTTTTTGTTTTTCTATTTAATTCAACCACTATTTGTGTGATTGATGAAACAAAGATATAGGCTAAAGACGGTACTATGTAATACAAACTACATGAATGGAAAAAAATAATGTCAAAGGGATTTTTTTGAGGAGGATTTTGAAAACTAAACGTAGGAATGGTAAAATTTGGATGTTGAAATGCAGCAGAGATGGACTTTGGGCAAATTTATACTCCAAAAGATAGCACCTACAAACTATCTTTTGGAATATCGAAACAATTAATCTTCTTCTAAAACCTCCAAAATTTCGCTCAATTCGTCATAATCTTTATAACCTGGGCGAATTTCGTTACTTCCTTTCAATGCAATTCCTTTGATTTGCATCTCTTCGAGAAGTTCGCTTACATTTTCGGCCGTTATTCCGAAATCTAAAACAATTGGATAATTAAACGAATATTCTTTGAGCGTGTAGCGAGCAAAATCAGAGAAATCACCGCCATCGACCAAAAAGAATTCAACAAATTGAGAATATCGCTCCAAATAATCTTCGAGGTATGCACTCTCAAAATCGAGTTTCAAAATAATTGGTTTACCCAAATCAGCAATTTGTGGTAAAAGGCCAGCTTCTGAAATTTGCAAGATATCTATTTCATAAGCTGCTACTAATTCCTTTACTTCTTCATAATCAGTACTTTGGGTTTCACCAACTATTTGAACGCCAGCCACCCACGATTTTATTTCTTTCATTTTTTCGGGTGACGTATAATCAGCCGAAAATTTATCCATCACAAAACCAATCATTTCTACGCCCATACCTGCACAATAACGTGCATCCGACAAATTAGTTATATTACTTACTTTAACGAGTGTTTTTAATGACATTACTTTTAAAATTTACGATTGACGAAGGATAATTTACGAATATCCGTGAATTGAATTCTACTTCTTTGGCTCAAAATTACCTCAGAACTATTCATAATCAAATTCTGTTAAGTAATTTTGCAGAATAAACAGTTCTACATTCTTAATTCTTAATTGTGCGAAAGCACGAAAACGAAGGGCTTTGAACCCTTGCAGTAAACAAAATGAGCAAACACGGAAGAATTTTAGTCGCCATGAGTGGCGGCATCGATAGTTCGTTGGCAGCAGTAATGCTTCACGAAGAAGGCTACGAAGTAATTGGTATGACCATGAAAACATGGGATTATGCCTCATCGGGTGGCAGTAAAAAAGAGACAGGCTGTTGCAGCCTCGACTCCATCAACGATGCACGAAATATTGCGGTCAATTTAGGTTTCCCACATTATATATTGGATATTCGTGAAGAGTTCGGCGATTATGTAATCGACCACTTCACAGGAGAATATTTGGAAGGTCGTACCCCAAATCCATGCGTATTATGTAATACGCACATCAAATGGGATTCGCTGCTTCGCCGTGCCGATAAACTCGATTGTGAATTTATTGCCACTGGACACTACGCCAATGTACGTCAGGAGAACTCAAGATACATTATCTCGAAAGGGATTGATACTTGGAAAGACCAAAGCTATGTACTTTGGGGAGTTTCGCAGGAAAGTCTGGCACGTACAAAATTGCCGTTAGGCTATTTGAAGAAATCAGAAATTCGAGAAATGGCTACTCAAAAAGAATTTTATGATTTAGTCAATAAAAAAGAATCTTACGAAATATGTTTTGTACCTGACAATGATTATCGGGGTTTCTTGAAACGCCGGGTTGAAGGTTTAGAAGAAAGAGTAAAAGGCGGAAATTTTGTTTTGGAAGACGGCAAAATAGTCGGAAAGCACGAAGGATACCCATTTTACACAATCGGACAAAGAAAAGGCTTAGGCATTGCTCTCGGTACACCCATGTTTGTAACTGAAATTAGAAAAGAAACCAACGAAGTAGTTTTAGGGCATGAAAAATCATTGGATAAAGATGGCATGATGGTGGGTAAACTCGTGATGCAAAAATATGCCGATTTGAATGGTATGAGTTTAGAAACTACAACCAAAATCAGATACAAACATGATGGTTCGCCAGCTACAATTACCCAAGAAGGCAACAAAATGAAAGTAATTTTCCACGAACCTGTCAGTGGAATTGCCCCTGGCCAAGCCGCTGTTTTCTACGAAGGAGACGATGTTGTGGGTGGAGGTTGGATTATGAAGTCTTTCAACCAAAATTCAGTTTTTGAGCAAGCACAAGTAGCGAATTAAGTTCTAAAATAAATTTTCTATTCGCAGCAATATACGACAAAAGGCTACTTAATATTCAAAATAGTAAGTAGCCTTTCTTTTTTTATAAAAGATTTCGATTATTATTTCGTTATATACTGAAACTACATCATTAGCTTATGAAACGACTTATACTCAGTTTACTCATATTCACCTCCTTCACCACATTCGCACAAAACCAATACTTTGTACTTTTCAAAGATAAAGTCAATTCTCCTTATTCTATTTCACGTCCAAAAGAATTTCTTTCTGAACGCTCAATTAAACGTCGAACAAATCAGAAAATAGCTATTACAGAGCGAGACCTCCCACCTAATCCAAGCTATTTGTCCGAAATTACGAAAACGGGTGCAAAAGTGTTATATAAATCTCGTTGGATAAACGGTGCCTTGATTCAAACGGATGCTATTACCCTCGCTAAAATTCTTAACTTTTCATTTGTACGTGGGTTAGAAGGCAAAGGAGATATTAGAAATAGTCGCTCAAATGGAGAAAATCAAGTAACAAAAACAAAAGATAAATTCGGAAATGAGGGCATTTTAGATAACGGACTTTCGCAAACACAACTGGCTATGCTTGGTGCGGATAAAATGCACACCAAAGGCTATCGTGGCGAGGGAATGCTAATTGGCGTTTTGGATTCAGGATTTTTGAATGCCAATAAACTAACTTTTTTCAATGATTTATTCAACGATAAAAGAGTCATTGGTACTTGGGATTTTGTGAATAATGAAGCAAACGTTTACAATGACCACAACCACGGAACAAACGTTTTATCGTGCATGGCCGCTTTTGAAAATGGAAGAATTGTTGGAACTGCCTACAAAGCAAGTTATTTATTATTGACCACTGAAGATGTAGCCTCAGAAACCAAACGAGAAGAAGCTAATTGGCTTTTCGGTGCCGAAATGGCCGATAGTGTGGGCGTTGACGTAATCAATACTTCTTTGGGTTATACCGAATTTGATAATCCTGCACAAAATTATAAATATACCGATATGAACGGCGACCGTGCTTTAGCTACTCGTGCAGCCGACTGGGCGGCTCAAGCAGGAATTTTGGTAGTAGCCTCAGCAGGCAATGAAGGCAATGGTAGTTGGAAATATGTAGGTACACCTGCCGATGCCGATTCAATCATTGCGGTTGGAGCTGTTACGAGTTCACAATCCATTGCTTCGTTTAGCTCTTTTGGCCCGTCGGCTGACGGCCGAGTAAAACCCGAACTTTCCGCACAAGGGTCAGGAACTGTTATTGGTAATACCAATGGAACTATCGGAACAGCCAGTGGCACTTCATTTTCTTCGCCATTACTGGCAGGTTTTGCCGCAAGCTTTTGGCAAGCATTTCCAACTCTAACAAATATGCAGGTCAGAGAATATTTGATTCGTTCGGCAAGCCAATACACCAACCCTGATAATAGATTGGGGTTCGGCATTCCGAATTTCGATAAAGCGTACGAATTGGCTGAATTGGAATCTTTGATAAATGAATTAAAAAAATCGGGGCAAGATGTGATTGTTTTCCCGAATCCAATTAATGATGGTGCGAGTACAAAAATTTGGGTTTTGAAAAACGATGCAGGTTCAAATTTTGAATACTCAATTACTGATTTAACAGGTAAAATATTGTGGACATTGAGTAGTAAAGAAAGTAAAATTACCCTACCAATAATTCAAGATTTGCCACTTACTAATGTTATTCTGAAAGTAACCGCCGAAAATTTGAATTATTCCACAAAAATTATTAGATAGAATCTGCAAAACCTGCGGGGTTTGCAAAACGTACGACGATTCGCAACCTCACAGGTTTTTGGCATTAAATCTTTCTCGCCATACGCATAATCGACTCAGAATCGTTGTGTTCAGCAATTTTTTTAAGCGAAATCCACGCCAAATCATTCGACTCTTCTGTTATGACTAATGGTTCATTCATATCGGCCTCAATCAAAAAACGCACATCGTAATGATAATGTGCAGGAATACCCTTACGTTCTGGAATTAAATGCACATCAACATCGTAGATTTCACCAGTCACAACTTTTAATTTTTTAAGCCCCGTTTCTTCGTTAGCTTCTTTCAAAGCAACATTCAACACATCGGGGTCACCATCACAATGTCCGCCAGGCTGAAACCATTGATTGAGCTTTCGGTGGTGCATCATCAAAACGTGCGTTCGAGCATCGTTTATAATCCAAGCCGAGCCTGTTACGTGGCCAATCAATAATTCACGTTTGAAACAAGCTTCATTTATTTTCACAAATTCAATCGTTTCATTGGTCATTTTCAGTTCATTATAATCAATCGGAGAATGCTTTTCGAGCAAATCAAGTAGTATTTTTCGGTGCATTTTTGGAGTTTTATACGTAGATTTGTACGAATTTATGTCATCAAATCAACAAAATCAGTAAATCTAATGAAAAAATTTGCTCTATTGGCATTAAGTTGCTTATTATCAAGCACTCTAAGTTTCGCACAAATCACTCCTGCTCCAAGTCCTGGAGCGGCCATTTCACAAGTAGTTGGTGTAACAAAAATCTCAATTGACTATTCTCGTCCATCATTAAAAGGTCGTGAAGTTTTCGGCAAATTAATTCCTTTCGATAAAGTATATCGTACGGGTGCAAATGGTGCTACAAAAATCGAAACTACGGGCGATATTACAGTTCAAGGTCAAGTATTGAAAGCTGGAAAATACGCAATCATGTCAATTCCAAACCAAACAAACTGGACGATTATCTTTAGTAAAAAGCTGGATGTAACCGAACAAAACTACACCACTGCTGACGATGTTTTACGTGTAACCGCTCGCCCACAAGACATTTCGCCAGTAGAAACCTTAACGTTCGACTTTTCTGATATAAAAGACGACGGTGCAACGTTGAATTTTTCTTGGGAAAAAACCAAAGTTTCACTGGCCATTGGTGTAGATAATGTTGCAGCTATCGAAAATGCAGTTGCTCAAAAAAATAACGAGGCTTCTAATACTTTCCAACAAGCGGCTGATTATATGTTGCAGAAAGGGATGGATTTAAATAAAGCTTTAGGCTTAGTTGATAAATCATTGGCTTTACGCGAAAACTTCCGTAATAATTGGATTAAAGCTCAAATCTTAGATAAACTCGGAAAATCATCCGATGCTCTTGGTTTTGCTTTGAAAGCTCAATCACTTGGTGCTGGCGATGGCTCTTACCAATTCTTTAAAGATGGTATCGAAAAAGGTATCGGCGAAATCAAAGCTAAGATTCCTGCTGCTCCAGTAGTAGAAACTCCTAAGAAAAAGAAAAGCTAATGCTTCGGCATTCCGATGCACTCAACCTCCGAGTCGTCTTCTAACTTGTGGCACAACCGAACAGTTGTGCCACAAGTGTTATTAGGCATTTCAATAACAAATCCGTCAATAAATTCAGCAAAAAATCGTTAGCTTTGAAAAAATAATTGATTCCATGCGAAATACTTTTTTTTTAATTTTATTACTAATCAATATCCTTGCTTTTGGACAAGAAAAGTCTCTTCGATTTGAAGATTTCACTTACGAATCCAATATAAAAACGGTTTTACTTTATCCACTTGTTGGCAGTGCTAATGATGCTGCACGGACGCTCAATCCCCCCGTTTTATCGCTCACTGATTCCAAAAATCTGTGGCTCGAATTTGATGATTTGAATGCCAATTATGAACAATATCACGTAAAAATCTTGCACTGTACCTATGATTGGAAACAATCTGTCCTTTCAGAAATTGAATATATGTCTGAATATAATGACCTGATTCTAAATGATTATCAAGTTTCAAGAGGAACAAAAGTGCCTTACTATCATTATAAAATCGAAATTCCGAAGGTATTACTTTCGGGTAATTACCTACTTGTAGCTTGGCGTGGACGAAGAAAGGAGGATATTGTTTTTAGTAAGCGTTTCATGGTTTACGAACCCCAAATTGGAGCTTTTGGCACAGTTCGTCAAGCCCAAGCCCCTTCTAAATATAAAACCCATCAACAGGTCGATTTTGAAGTAAATTATGGAAATTACAGGCTCATGTCTCCCCGTGATGAATTAAAAATCATTGTTCGTCAGAATTTCCGATGGGATAAAACTGCGAAAAATCTAAAAGCATTTAGCGTAAACGAAAGTATGTCGAAACTCGAATTTCGTTTTTTTAATGACGAAAATGTTTTTGCAGCAGGCAATGAATTCCGTTTTTTTGATTCTCGTAACACTAATTACAACGGCCAATATATTGCAAAAACCAAACGAGGCAAAGAAGATGAAATGTGGGTTTCCCCACAAAACAATCGAAGTGAAACCACCTACATTGAATCGAATGATTTTGATGGAAACTACGTGGTTGATAATCGTGAAGGAAATGATGGTTCGGTAGATTCTGACTATATTTACATGACATTTGGACTCAAAACGCACGAGTTAGAAGATACCAATGAGAAGGTTTATGTCAATGGGAGTTTCAACGATTGGCGACTTGATAAAACAAATGAAATGGTTTACGACAATAATTTTGGTGGCTATACGGCCACAATTCGACTAAAACAAGGAGTTTATAATTATGATTTCGTGACTCAAAAACCGAACAAAATTACCGATGAAGTGTATTTTGAGGGAAATTTTGGTGAAACTCAGAATACTTACGAAATCTTTATTTATCATCGTCCAGTTACTGCCAGAGCCGAAAAACTCGTTGGCTACCATACCATTGATTTTAATAAAAGAAGATAACTTACATGAAAATAGCACTCGTTGTTGGAGCCTCTGGACTAATTGGTAAACACTTAACCAGTAAACTTTTAGCAAGTAATTATTACGAAAAAGTCAGTATCATTGTCAGAAAACCGCTCACGCTCATTCATCCAAAACTCGAACAAATAGTGATGGATTTTGATAATTTAGACGCTTCAAAAATCATAGCCGATGATATTTTTTGTTGTCTCGGCACAACCATGAAGCAAGCTGGCTCTAAAGAAGCTTTCTACAAAGTTGATTTCACCTATCCGCTTACTATTGCCAAGGCTGGACTCACCAATGGGGCAAAACAATTTTTAGTGGTATCGTCGATGGGTGCTGACGAAAAATCTCTATTTTATTATAGCCGAGTGAAAGGCGAAATTGAGAACGCATTAAGCAATCTACGTTATTCAACACTCATCATTTTTCGTCCATCAATGCTGACGGGCGAACGAGAAAACCCTCGCATGGGTGAAAAAATTAGCAAAGTGGTCATGAATTTCTTTGCTCCGCTCATTCCTGATAATTATAGAGTAATTGCTGGT
>JAIYBU010000014.1 GCA_027488335.1 Cytophagaceae bacterium | reverse complement strand
TGAGTGATATTTTTTTCATATTATTTAGTTTTTTTTGGACTCCTACTTAAAAAAAACAAGGTAAAACCACTAATTATCGTTATTATGCCAAATATTGAAAATGCTCTCAATAGCCAATTCGATATATTATCGCGGCTTTGATAATCCATTGTATGAAGCATCCACAAGAAATCGAAGATTCTCCATTTATTATTTCTAAACTTCTGCACCGTTCCGAGTTCGCTTGCCACATAGACGGTAGTGTTTGTCGGATGCGAAAAGGTAATGGCATAAGCAGGCAACGGTTGTTCTCTGTATTCATGGTGTCCATTGGTATTTGTTAAATACTCAATCGACTTGATAGGAGCATCATTTTTGAAGTTTTTTCGGGCAATCTCAGTAGCTTCTTGTTTGCTTAGTGCTGGGCGTAATTCACCAGTTTTAGCATTTGCAAGCTGTATTTTTTTACCTCTATCGTGTTCTTTTGAGTAGGTAATCTGATAAAAAGGACGATTCAGAATTTGTATCAGGCGAATATCAAAAAGAAAATTTACCGAATCTTTGAGTTTGATTTGTTGAATAATTTCTTTAGGATTTACCAAGTCAATATCTGCACCAATCGGGTGAATATGAGCTTTTTGGTGGTCGCCATGAACTTCATCCATATCTGACCAACTAAAATAAAGCCCTCCAATTGTCCATAAAAAGAATTGAATTCCTAAGATGACGCCCAACCACCGGTGGGTTTTTCTGATTTTTCGCTGAAATACTCCTTTCTTCATGTCTTTTTTAAATAATAAGCATCAAAACTGCCATTCCGACCATTAATAAATCTTCAATAATTGTAACCGTACTCATCGGTAAGTTAAATACTGTTCCCAAACAAGCACATCTAATTTTACGTTTGTCAACAACACTCTGAATAACTCCAATCGAGCTGAAACCCATAATTATTACCGTAGCCCAATTCGTAAATTGGGGTTGAAATGCTGTCAGATATGCTAAACCCAAGCTTAATTCGATGAATGGGTAAACGAATCCATAAGCTGGAACTTTCATTGCCAATAAATCATACATAGCATAGCTTTCGGCAAAGGCTTTTAGATTTAGAAACTTGAAAAATGAAAAAACGATAAAGAAGCCAGCCATGAAGTTATTCATAAAGTGCATCCAACTGAAGTGGGTAATTTCAAAAATATTGCTATGAAAAGCCTTGATAATTGAGACTCCTGTGATAAACGAAAATATCAATAAAAGTGGGCGATAGGTCTCAAACCATGTTTTTGGAGCTGTTTCTTCAATGAGTATTGGTGTTGCTGTCTTTTCGTTTACCGAATATTTTGAATACGGTTTAACAACCTCTTGAAAACTACTTAATGGAATATGTTTGTCCATTTCAACCATTGCGGCATTGGTTGTGCGGTCAACCGTAACAGATTTAACTCCGTCAACTCCCGAAAACAGGTGTTGAATTTTATATTCACAGGCTTCACAAGTCATGCCTGTTACTTCAAATGTATGTGTCATAGTAATTATTTTGTGAACGAAGACTTAAATTTTGTAGAACAATTTAAAAAGTGTTTTATGATTTTTACACTTTTGCTTACACAGCAATAGACAACTTAGAAAGTTGTAGTACTGATTTAGTAAGTTTAGAAAAACTTATATCAAATCAAGAAAGATTGAATAAAAATCAAGATGGTTCGACCATCTGATGGAGGAGAAGAAGCGTTGTTTTTTGAAGAAATATTGTCTAAAATTTCTTCAACGATTGCTTTAAGAAATGAGGTAACTGCGGTTTTTACCCAATCTAAGCTATTTTGTACAAATTTGGCTACGTTTTGAGATGCAGACGAAGAATAATCAACATTTGCGTACTTTTCTTCTTCAGTGCAACACTTAGATTTTTTTACGGTAGTTTTTTGCGGAGAAGTATCTTTTTGTGAAGTTTTATTGCAGCAAGCTCCGTTACTTTTGTGTAAAGAAGTTTGTTTTCCTCTTACGGTACAAGAATGTTCAATCAATCCAAAGCCAGTACTACTGAGTAGTACCACTACTGCCATCAACACATTAAATATGCGAAATAGAGCCTTTTTCATTGATTGATTTGAAATTATAAACAAATGTATAAATGTAGAAACGAAATATGCAAGAAAAAGTTCAAGAATTTATGCTAAAAGACTACCATTTGGCACTTTTTGTTGCGGTTCAGACAAAACTACTTCACCATCTTCTAAAATAAAGCCTGTTGTAAGAACTTCCGACATGAAATCGGCAATTTGTCGTGGAGGGAAATTAGTAACACAAATTACTTGTTTGCCGAGCAGTTGTTCTTTGGTATAGAGTTTAGTGATTTGAGCAGAAGAGCGTTTGATGCCGATTTCAGTTCCGAAATCAATCAATAATTTATAAGCAGGTTTTCGTGCTTTTGGAAAATCATTTACTTCGATGATTGTTCCTGCACGAAGTTGTACTTTTTCAAAATCTTGCCAATGGATAGTTTCGCTCATTATTTTTGATATTATATGCTCGAATTTTGATGTTAGAATAGGGGTTTTCTCCAGCATCGAACATCAAAATTCGAACTTCATTAAATTTACTTCAGACTTCCAACCATATCTTCTGGTTTTACCCAAGCATCAAATTCTTCGGCTGTCAAATAACCCAAGCTAATAGCAGTTTCTTTCAATGTTGAACCATTTTTATGGGCAGTTTGAGCAATTTCGGCCGATTTATAATAACCAATTTTGGTATTCAATGCTGTAACGAGCATCAAAGAGTTATTTACGTGTTTTTTGATGTTTTCTTCGATTGGAGCTAAACCAACGGCACATTTATCGTTGAATGAAACACAACCTTCGCCAATCAAACGTGCTGAATGTAAAAAGTTGTAAATCATTACTGGCTTGAAAACATTCAACTCAAAATGTCCCATTGCACCACCAAAGTTGATTGCCACGTCATTTCCCATTACTTGTGCTGCAATCATCGTAAGGGCTTCGCACTGCGTTGGGTTCACTTTTCCTGGCATGATTGATGAACCTGGCTCATTGTCAGGAATAAATAACTCACCGATACCCGCACGAGGGCCAGATGAAAGCATACGAACATCGTTGGCAATCTTCATCAGGCTTGCGGCTACAGTTTTCAAAGCTCCGTGAGCTTCCACGATAGCATCGTGGGCTGCCAAAGCCTCAAATTTATTTTCGGCGGTAATGAACGGTAGACCAGTTAAATTGGCAATGTGTTTGGCAACAACTTCCGAATATCCTGCTGGCGTATTGATGCCTGTGCCTACGGCAGTTCCACCAAGAGCCAACTCCGAAAGGTGTTCCAAGGTATTTTTAATGGCTTTCAAACCATGATTTAGCTGCGAAACATAGCCCGAAAACTCTTGCCCAACTGTCAAAGGGGTTGCGTCCATGAAATGCGTACGGCCAATTTTTACGATATTCATAAACTCAGCCGATTTCGCCGCTAATGTATCTCGTAATTTTTCAATGCCTGGAATGGTTACTTCTATCAGCATTTTATAGGCTGCAATGTGCATTGCTGTTGGGAAAGTATCGTTTGATGATTGCGATTTATTTACATCATCATTTGGGTGCAAAAACTTTTGTTTATCTGCCAAATCTCCGCCTTGTAAAACGTGTCCACGATAAGCGATTACCTCATTGCAGTTCATGTTCGATTGTGTTCCCGAACCAGTTTGCCAAACTACCAACGGAAATTGGTCATCGAGTTTAC
>JAIYBU010000184.1 GCA_027488335.1 Cytophagaceae bacterium | reverse complement strand
TTTAGTAGAACATTTAATACAGCAAGGTTGCCGAAGAATTGCGGCTTGTGCTGGCCCCGAAGACTTATTGATTAGCCAGAAAAGACTAAATGGTTATAAAGCCGCACTCCATAAATATGGAATTGCGATTGAACAAGAACTCATTTTTCATAGTAATTTTAAGAAAGAAGATTCGCTCAACGCACTTTCAGCTTGGCTTGACTTACCACAAATACCCGATGGTATTTTTTCGGTGCATTACGGAAATGCCATCGAAATGATGGTTACGCTCAAACAAAAAGGAATAAAAATACCTGACGAAATAGCATTAGCTGCCTTTGGAGATGACCTTTTGGCATCGCTTTTTGAGCCTCCTTTGACCGTTTTTAATCAATTTCCGTATTCAGTTGGGCAAGAAGCCGCTACAATTTTGATTGATAACATCATTAATAAAGAAACTTTTGTGCCATTTACGAAAGTTATCAAAGGCGAATTAATAGTGAGAGATTCGTCGAGAAAGCAATAATTGAAAATATTTTAGACAAAAAAAATACATTATTATCTTTATGAATTACAGAAAATTAGGAAAAACTGGTTTTGAAGTTTCAGAAATAAGCCTCGGTACATGGCAAGTGGGTGGCGTTTGGGGCGATGATTTTAGCCATTCAAATGCTGAAAAAATATTAAATTCGGCGGTTGATGCAGGAATTAATTTTATTGATACAGCCGATGTTTATGGAGACGGTGAAAGTGAAAAAGCCGTTGGTCGATTCGTGAAAAGTCGCTCAGAGAGAATTTTTGTGGCTACGAAATGCGGTCGTCAGCTCAATCCACACGTAAATGAGGCTTATCAACCCGCAGTTTTACGTAAGTTCGTAGAGAACAGTCTAAAAAATATGGGCCTCGAAACCCTTGATTTGATTCAGCTTCATTGCCCACCAACGGAAGTCTATTACCGCCCCGAAATCTTTGAATTGTTTGATAGACTAAAAGAGGAAGGGAAAATTTTAAATCTTGGAATTAGTGTCGAGAAAGTAGAAGAAGCATTGAAAGGAATTGAGTTTGATAATGTTACGACCGTTCAGATTATTTTCAACACATTTCGCCAACGTCCTGCCGAGTTATTTTTCGAGCAAGCCAAAAAAAGAAATATCGGTGTAATAGTGCGTGTGCCATTGGCAAGCGGTCTATTGACAGGCAAATTCTCAAAACAATCAACTTTCACAACAGGCGACCACCGAAATTTCAACCGAAACGGTGAAATGTTTGATAAAGGCGAAACATTTTCAGGAATTGATTACGAAACAGGCTTGGCGGCGGTTGAAGAGTTGAAAGCTTTGTTTCCGAACGAAACAAATTTAGCTCCCATTGCCCTAAAATGGATTTTACAGCATGATGCTGTCAGTACAATTATTCCAGGAGCTTCACGTCCCGAGCAAGTCTTATCAAATGTAGCTTCGTTAGATTTTCCAGATTTGAGTGCCGAACAGATTGCTGAAATGAATGCAATTTACGGAAAGAATATAAAGTCATTAGTGCATCATTTGTGGTAATTTTGGGAGTTAAATCCAACAAAATCTTCAAGCTTCGTTGAAGGTTTTGCCAATTAGACAATAATATTTCAATGAAACTATTCAACCCTATAACATTAACAATAGCCTTTTTTGTAGCGAATTTTCCATTGGTTATTGCCCAAAATCCGAATATTCGTCTTAATCAAGTTGGTTTTTACCCAAATTCTCAAAAAATAGCAGTTTGGGTAGGAGATAAACAAAACTCTTTTTTTATTCTGAATGCAACAAAGAAAGATACTGTTCTGAAAGGAAAACTTTCGCCCCAACGAGTAAATGCTATTTCTCAAAAAACAACTCAAATTGCCGATTTTTCTGAACTCAAAAAAACGGGTAAATATCAATTGGGTATTCCAAACATTGGCTTATCTTATACTTTTGAAATCAAATCAAATGTACATCGTGATGCAGCCATTGCTGCATTGAAAGCCTTTTATTATCAACGAGTTTCAACCGATTTACCCGAAAAATATGCAGGAAAATGGCATAGAGCAGCAGGACACCCTGATAATAAAGTTTTGATTCATGCTTCGGCAGCAACGGCTCAACGCCCCGAGGGAACACTCATTTCTTCACCCAAAGGTTGGTACGATGCTGGAGACTACAATAAATATATTGTCAACTCTGGAATCACAATGGCAACTTTGCTGTCGCTATATGAAGATTATCCCGATTTTTTCAAGACTTTTGAAGCAAATATTCCTGAAAGTGGCAATAAGATTCCCGATTTATTGGACGAAACTTTGTGGAATTTGCGATGGATGCTCACCATGCAAGACCCCAACGACGGCGGTGTTTATCATAAGTTGACCAATCCTTCCTTTGATGGAATGGTCATGCCTGATAAAGCTACAAAACCTCGTTATGTGATTCAGAAAAATACGATTGCAACTTTAGACTTTGCAGCAGTAATGGCTCAAGCAAGTCGGATTTTACGAACCTACAAAAAAGAACTTCCGAATTTAGCAGATTCGTGTTTGAGTGCCTCGGTTAAGGCTTGGAATTGGGCAAAAGAAAATCCCCAAGTGGTGTATCGTCAGAATGAAATGAATAAAACTTTCGACCCTGATATTGTTACAGGAGGCTATGAAGACCGAAGTGATATTGATGAATGGATTTGGGCAGCGTCTGAGCTATACGTGACGACAAAAGATGATAAGTATTACAATGCCGTTAATCTTTATCCCGAAAAACCTTTGCCTTTACCAACTTGGAATCAGGTTCAACTATTGGCTTATTATACACTTTTAAGAAATGAGAAAAATTTGACGGGAGTTGCCCAAAAAGACTTGCCGAATTTGAAGAAAAAGCTCGTCGCTTTTGGTGATGAATTATTATTAGGCATTGAAAATCAGGCGTTTAATACCGTGATGGGAAAGTCTGCCAAAGATTTTATGTGGGGAAGTAGCTCTCATGCAGCCAATCAGGGAATTGCCTTATTGCAAGTTTATCGCATCAATTCAGATAAAAAATATCTTGTTGGAGCATTGGGTAATTTAGATTATTTGTTGGGTAGAAATGCAACTGGATATTCGTTTTTAACTGGTTTTGGTAGCAAACAGGTGATGTTTCCGCATCATCGACCTTCGGAAGCTGATGGCATTACAGAACCTGTGCCTGGTTTACTTTCGGGTGGTCCAAACCCTGGACAACAAGATAAATGTGAAGGATATCCAACCAAAATTGCGGATGAATCATTTTTAGATGTAACTTGCTCTTATTCAACCAACGAAATTGCTATTAATTGGAATGCTCCGATGGTCTATTTGGCGGCGGCTATTGAAGCTCTGCAAAATAAATTTTAATGTTTTTACTCTATTCAACCCATTCTTATGAAAAATCTTGAAATGTTATTGATTGTAATGCTTTTAGTTCAGAGCGTTGTATATTCACAAAGTAAACTTATCGAATCGAAAGTCTACAAATGGGATGATTTGGTAGTAGCCAAGAGACCACAAGGCGAGGCTCGTCAAATTTTAGAAGGAACAACACCGCATTTTAAACTTTGTAAGGTTCATGCCTCTACACTATTGCCAAAAGGTCGGATGCGACCAGAAGCATACCGACAAGAAAACGAAGAATTAATCATTGTGAAAGAAGGGGAACTGACCGTGACCATTGAAGGAAAAACGAAAGTTTTGAAGGCTGGCGGCATTGCTCTCATTATGTCAGGCGATATGCGTGAAAACGTCAATATGAGCGATAAAATGACGACTTATTACGTCTTTCAATTAAATTCGACAGAACCAGTGGATATTGAAAGAGGTAAAAAAGCGGGTGGTTCTTTACTGTTAAATTGGGATGAAATTGCTTTCAAACCACATGATAAAGGCGGAAGACGAGATTTTTTTAATCGTCCGACAAGCATGTGTAAACGCTTCGAAATGCACGTCACAACGCTCAACGAAGGCTTGATGAGCCATGATGCTCATAAACATAATCCTGCTGAAATCATTTTTTTGATAAATAGCCAAGCCAACGAAAAAGATAGTAAAGCTCAAGAAACCATCAACGGCGTGTGGCAAGATGCGAATGTTGGCGATATAATATTTTTACAATCTAATGATTTGCACGGAATAAAAAATGTTGGCAAAGGCACTTGTACTTACTTTGCTTTCCAATTTGAGTAATTTTTTTGGTAGCTATCCTACTTTCGTGGTTAGGTTGATACACCGCATGAATGAATTTGTCTCACACAACTTATTTATAATTTTACTTTTAGAGATTGATTTATTCTTAACAATACTATTCAACCCTCCTCAATATGAAATCAAGAGCTATTTTAATACTTATCTTTATTACCAACTTTACATTAGCCCAAACGCCAAGTAAAATTGGACTTTTTGAAGAACGCTCTGATGTCGGCAATCCAACAATTCAAGGGAAGGCTACGTACAATCCTGTTACCCAAGAATATACAATGGAAGGGGCTGGAATAAGTATGTCGGAGAAAACTGACCAATTTAATTTTTTGTGGAAAAAGATAAAAGGTGATTTTATTATTTCTGCTACTGTCCGATTTATTGGAAAAGGAATAAATCCACACCGGAAAATGGGAATTATTGTTCGAAATTCTTTGCAGGCGAATTCTGCGTATGCAGGTGCGGCTGTGCATGGTGTAGATTTAACCTCTTTACAGTATCGGGAAGTTGATGGTGAACATACAAAACAAATGGAGATATCTTCGTTTAATCCTGTTGCTATAGAATTTCAAAGAATAGGTAATGTATTTACTTTTTCGGCGGCAACACAAGGAGAAAACTATAAGTCATGTTCCAAAGAAGTTGTATTAAATGAAGAAGTTTTTGCTGGACTTTTCATTTGTTCGCACGAAGAAAAAGTCTCAGAAAAAGCAATTTTTAGTAATGTCAGAATTACCATTCCAGCGGCAAAAGATTTTCGTCCGTACCGAGATTATATAGGTAGTCAAATCGAAATTATGGATGTAAAAACTGGTTTACGTAAAATATTATATTCTGCCAAGAATTCGCTACAAGCTCCCAATTGGACGAAAGATGGAAAATATCTATTGTATAATAGCGAGGGTTTGATGTATAGATACTCTATTGCTGATGGAAAAAATGAAGTTTTAAATACAGGCCAACAAAAGCAAAATAATAATGACCACGTCATTTCATTTGATGGGAAAATGTTGGCAATTAGCAATTATTTTGGAGAAAAACGAACATCCACCATTTACATGTTACCCATTGATGGTTCTGACAAGCCAATTCAATTGACAAATCCAGCGTTGGGGCATTCGTGGTTACATTGTTGGTCGCCTGATGGAAAAAAAATTATTTATATGGGTGATAGAAACAAACAACAAGATATTTGGTCATTAGATATTGCAACCAAGAAAGAAACAGCATTAACCAATACACCAACCTTAGATGATGGACCAGAATATACACCTGACGGCAAGCATATATATTTTAATTCTGTCAGAACTGGAACTATGAAAATTTGGCGAATGAATTCCGATGGGAGTAATCAAGAGCAAGTTACATTTGACCAATATAACGATTGGTTTCCACATATTTCACCCGATGGCAAGCAAATTTTATATATTTCTTTTCCTCCTGATATTAACCCTACTGAACATCCATTTTATAAAAAGGTGTTATTACGATTAATGCCAACAAGCGGTGGAGTTCCTCAGACGATTGCTTATGTCTATGGAGGTCAAGGTACGATAAATACACCATCATGGTCGCCTGATGGAAAATATGTGGCATTTGTGAGTAATACTAAAATTGACTAATCGAGCAACGATAGTAGGTCGCATAATAATAAATTTTTGTCGCATACAAGTTATTTATTATCAAGCTATTATGTAGATTTGTTTATTGTATCAAATTCAACCTAACATTCAACATGAAACGAAGAACTGCACTTAAAAATGTGCTGTTTTCTGCCGCAGGTATGCTTACACTCCCTGCGTGGGGAAATGCTTGGAATTCGAGTGCCTTCACTCAAATACCTTCAATTTTTACTGAAAGTCAGGCTGAAATACTTAATATTTTAGTCGATGCTCTCATTCCGAGTTCTGAAATTATAGGAGCTAAAGATTTAGGCACTTCGGCTTTTATCAATCGGATGTTGGCTGATTGTTATGAAACCAATATTCAAGAAAGTTTTAAAATTGGCTTAGAAACTGCGAATAATTTGGCAAAAGAATCTTTCTCAAAATCGTTAACTGGCTGCGATAAAAATCAACGCAATGAGCTTCTAATCAAACTATCAAATACTACTGACCCTCAGCAGAAAGATTTCTTTTCGCTGCTTAAACAGCTAACAGTGTTGGCTTATACTACATCAGAGTACGTTCTCACGAAACATTATAATTATGTAATGGCACCTGGTCATTATTATGGTTGTGTAAATGTTTGATAATTAATTTACTAAATAAATCAAATGAGTTTTCTAAATATAGATTCGGTAAAAGCTCGTACTTTCGATGCAATCGTGATTGGCTCAGGCATAAGCGGAGGGTGGTCTGCCAAAGAATTGTGCGACAAAGGGCTAAAAACACTGGTTTTAGAGCGTGGACGTGATGTAAAGCACGTGATTGATTACCCTACGACAATGAAAAACCCGTGGGAGTTTGAGCATCGTGGACAAGTGCCATTGGAAATTAGAAATCAATATCCAAAAGGTCGTTCGAGTTTTATGCGTGAAGAAACACTTCATTGGGCATTAAAACCCGATGAGCAACCATTTGTGGAGGAAAAACCTTTCCAATGGACTCGTGGCTATCATGTTGGTGGAAAATCTTTACTTTGGGCAAGACAAACGCAGCGTTGGTCTGATTTAGATTTTGAAGGCCCAAAACGAGATGGTTTTGCCGTTGATTGGCCAATCAGATATGCAGATTTAGCTCCGTGGTATAGTCATGTCGAGAAATTTGCAGGAATTTCGGGCAATAAAGATAATTTGCCACAACTACCTGATGGAGAATTTTTACCCGCATTTGAGATGAGTTGTGTTGAACAACATTTTAGAGATGTAGTGGGTAAAAACTATAAAGACCGCCCAATTATTCATGGTCGTTGTGCTCATGTAACTGAGCCAAAACAAATTCATCTCGACCAAGGCCGTGCCTCTTGTCAAAATCGAAATTTGTGTAATCGTGGTTGTCCGTATGGTGGGTACTTTAGTAGTAATTCTTCCACCTTACCTTGGGCCATGAAAACGGGAAAAATGACTCTTCGTCCGCATTCGGTTGTGCATTCTATTATTTATGATGATAAAAAACAGAAAGCTACGGGTGTTAGGGTAGTAGATGCCAATACAAAAGAAATGATAGAGTTTTACGCAAAAATCATTTTTGTAAATGCTTCAGCTCTTAATTCTAACCTTATCTTGTTGAATTCTATTTCTAATCGTTTTCCAAATGGCATTGGTAATGATAGTGGCACTCTCGGAAAATATGTGGCTTGTCACAATTACAGAGGCAAACTAAGTGCCGATGTTGAAGGGTTTCTCGATAAACGAACCGACGGAAAAAATCCGAGTAATGCCTATTTACCAAGATTCAGAAATTTATATAAACAAGAAACCGATTTTCTTAGAGGATATTCGGTGGGAATTGGAAGTGGTCGAGGTTTAGTTCAAAATAATAGCGGCGTTGGTGAAGAATTAAAACATAATTTGCTAAACCCGAAACTTGGCAATTGGAGCATCAGTAGTTGGATGCAAGGAGAAACGGTACCAATCGAAAGCAACCACGTAAGGCTGCATGAATCTTTAAAAGACCAATACGGCATACCTCAATTGGTAACTTCGGTTTCATGGACTGAAAATGATGATAAAATGGTGAATGATTATATCAAAGAAATGACTGAAATGTTTACCTTAGCAGGATTTAAGAATGTAAGGGGTGGTGACTCTCATTCAAACCCTGGAGCAGATATTCATGAAATGGGTGGTGTAAGAATGGGAAATGACCCTAAAACTTCGATGCTAAATAAATGGAATCAATTGCATACCTGTAAAAATGTATTGGTTACGGATGGAGCTTGTATGACCTCGACAAGTACACAAAATCCGTCTTTGACCTACATGGCATTTGCGGCTCGGGCTGTTGATTATGCCGTGAAAGAATTAAAAAAACATAATTTATAGTAGCACAATCGTTTCGGAGACCTGATTTCTAAATTGTGTTCAATTTTCAACCTCTAAATAATCTATAATGAAAAAACTAACATTTTTTACGCTATTAATTATGCTCGCTTTCAATCAAGATATTTTTGCTCAACCAAACAGCAAAAATATTTATACCTATCCATTCGGAGTACAAGCATATACTTTCAGGAATCATTTTCCGAAAGATGTTGCTGGCACGTTGGATAAAATCCAGAAAATGGGTATCACTGAAATCGAAACAAGCGGTGCAAAAGGAGTTACCGATGAAGAATATAAAAAAATGTGCGATGCCCGTAGCATTACTATTCCTTCAACTGGAGCTGGGTACGACCAATTAGAAAAACTTTCAATGGATATTGTGACAAAAGCTAAGACTTTTGGAGCAAAATACGTGATGTGTGCTTGGATTCCTCACAAAGGAGATAACTTTACGCTCGAAGATGCTCAAAAAGCTGTCGAGGTATTTAATAAAGCAGGAAAGTTTTTAAAAGAAAATGGGCTAACTTTTTGTTATCACCCGCACGGATATGAGTTCCGTCCTTATGAAAATGGAACTTTACTTGACTATATTTTCAAGAATACAAATCCAGCATACGTATCATTCGAGATGGATGTTCTGTGGGTGCTTCATGGTGGCGGAGACCCAGTTGGGTTATTAAAAAAATATGGTAATCGTTGGAAATTAATGCACGTAAAAGATTTGAAAAAAGGAATAAAAGGTGATTTTTCTGGTCATACGCCAGCCGAAAACGATGTAGTTTTGGGAACAGGTCAAGCAGATTGGAAAAATATTTTCAAACTTTCTAAAAAGTTCGGTATCAAACATTATTTCATCGAAGACGAAAGTGAACACGAACTCGAAAATGTGCCGTTGAGTATTGAGTATTTGAAGAATTTGAAGTAAAATTACAGACATTGAAGCTAAACAGGTTTATATTTTTGTAGACCTGTTTAGCTTTTTTAGTATTTTTTATTTTCTTTAATGATGAATTTCTCGCTAAACTAAATCAGAGAATCAACATTAATTACTGTTAGGATGACAAAACTGTATTCGCTTATATCTGTATTATTTATTTTTTTTCTCGCAATTTCATGTGGTAGGTTTGAATTGGAACCTTATCAAGGGAAGGTTGTAATCAGAAATAGACAATTTCAAATTAAAAAACTAAATTTTGAAACGTGTAATATTACATACCGAAGCACTCTTTTTTTGAATAATAAATTGCAAGAAAACATAATAGCTTCGATTGAGGAATTAGAAAAGATTTTACCAATCCATTTTGAGTCTGTTGGGGATGGTGCCTCAACAATCCGATTTATGGAGTTGTTTTCTGGCGTGTCATCGCCAATTCCCAGTAACAATGAATTATTTTACAGATTAAAAATACCCAAAAACTACGAAAATTATCAAAGTAATTGGGTTGATTATAAAAGTGAAGACGACAAATTGGAAATTTATTTAAATGCCAATACAATGGATGACCTGTCTGATGTAGCGTGTAAAAGAATTATAATTCAGTCGCTTTTGGAGGTAATTGGCTTTGAAATCAGAAGTGAAGAAACCAACAGTATTTTTTCAAATATCTTAAATTTAACTCAAAAAGAGGTTTTTACGAATGAAGATATACAGACAATTAATCAAAAATATACATCAAAATGCCTGAATGAAGCATCAACTCCTAAATTTAATGTTGTATTAGAAAGCATTGCTGGACAAAATGGGGCTTATTTTAATATTGATTTTAGTAATTTTGGAGGAAATACATTATTAGACTATGGAATACTCATTAACAATAATAAGGCTCCCGAATATCAATCAGACAGAGTTTCGTTTTCTTGTGAATTATATAATAAAACAACAAATACTATACGAAAAATTAGTGATAATACCTTTAAATACGATACTCCAATCATAAATAGTAATAATGCAAAAAGAGCTTTTTTAGTTTCTGGTATTAAACCAGGTCAAACTTACAGTGTTAGAAGTTATGCAAAAAATATATATGGCGTTGGATATGGTCCAGAGATAAAGTTTTCAATACCTACTTTTCCTAAAACCCCCAAAGGAGAATTTAGGGAAATTGGGAATTTAAAAGTAACTAAGAATTATGTATTCCAAGATGGCGTTTTATTAGATGATGACTATTATTATTGGGCAAAAGATTCAGAACAAAACTCCAATTTTGAATTATCTAAGATAAATTTAAAGACTCGTGAGAATATTACTTTATCTAATACTCCGATTTTTAATAAGTCAGGAAGTATTACTATTTGTAAAGTGAATAGCAGTATTTACTTAGTTAATTTTAATAATGACGGAGTCATTGAGGCAATACAGTATAGTACAAGTAACAATAAGTGGAGTATTAATACATATCCTAATCTTTTTGCTGCGGAACTATCGAGGTGCTTAAAAATTGAATTTATTAAAAATAGTGATAAACTTTACATTTTTGGTTCTAAGATAAATGAAATGTCTATTTATGAGTATGATTTTGAGAAGAATAATTTAAAACTATTAAAGACAATTTTTGAGAATTCAATTGGTCAATCTAAGCCTCATATTATTGAAAACAATGTGTTTTTATTCTATGGGATTGAAGTAAAGGAAAGCCCTGTTTATTATAGAAACAACTTTTGGAAGTTAAATATGCAAAATTGGAACCTTACTAAACTACCTGCAATACCAACAAATCCCGCAACTAATGGTGCTGAAATTAGATACATCAATAACAAAATATATGTACTGCCAAAATCTAACACTAATATTTCTTATTGGTATAATTCTCAAAATCAAGCGGATAAAAATGATTTTTGGGAGTATGATTTAAAAACGGAAAAATGGTCTTTAGTAAATCAGATTATTGATACATACTTATACAAAAAAAATACTTCTTCATTTGTTCACAATAATACTCTCTATTTTGTTTTTGAAAATACATTAAAAAACTATTTACCTTAAAATTTCACCCCAATTAATAATTCGCCGCTAACAATAGTCGATTGAAATTTTTTGCTTTCAAAAGTATCGTGAAATGAATTATAATTTAATACATTAAGAATATTGGTTGGGAAATACTGAGCATTTATTTGAATAAACATTGATTTTTTGTCTTTTTTGCTTTCAATATGAAAACCTACTCCAGGTTTTAAGGCTAATTGAAATTTATTAAATAAGGAATTATCAACTATGTTGATTTTCCTCACAGGATTTTCGTATTTCATTCTAAAAAAGTACGATGGAGCAATTCCAAAAGAAGTATATAAATGTTTTGCTGAGTTATTAAGGTTATATTTGATATTTAGCGGCATTGAAATGGAAGAAACACTAAATTTTTCAATATAATATTTAGTGTTTTCTATGATATCAATGTTTTGAAAACTTCGATTTGAATAAATAATATCTGCAAAATATGAAGTTTTATTCATTGCGGGGTTTATGAAAATTCGACATCCAATTTGAGTTGAATAGTTACTTGAAGTTAAATACTTTTGATTATCATTAGAGTTTATTAGGAATTTATCCTTGAATATACCCCCAAATATGTAAAATGTAGGAAGCCATTTTTTATATTTTAGTGAGTCTTTTTGATTACTATAAAGACTATCAATTTTTATTTGTTCATTTCTTTTAACTACCTTTTTCTTGGTAAGTGTTGCATATTCGTCAAACCATAGGAAATCGACTGTTTTATTTAAAAATAGTTGTTTTGCTCGTGCCTCTTGTAAAAGTAGATGAGCATATCGACTCTTCAAATTTATCGAGACATTATAGGTCTTAGCTAAGCGGAGGTTTTTTCGGCCTTCAAAAATATTGCCTTTTCTGATATGGTAATCAGCCATTTGCAAATAAAATTTATAGATATCAGGGTCGTTTGGGTTTACGTCAATCAGGGAATCTAAGTATATATTAGCAATAAAAAGTTTAGGGTGTGTTAAATTTGATTTAACAGAATGCTTGTATCGTATTGCTTTTTTTGCTGCATCAACTAAGTTAATTTCGTTTAACGAATCCTTCGTGAAAATATTTTTTGCATACTTTTTTTGTAATTTCAAGTATTTGCCACTGACAAAAAAAGTACTGTCAATAAGTGTGTTATTGTCCGTTAGTTTGCTTTTTTTCTGAGAAAATGCCGTTAGAAAATTACAAATTAAAACTATGAATAGGATATAATTTTTTATCATTATGTTAGGTGAATTAGTAAATTCTTTAATTTTAGTTTTTATTTCAAATATACGATAAATCATATTGTTTTTTAATTCATGTTTTGATTGTTTTATATTGCAATGAATAAAACTTCTAACTCTAAGGCCTTCACCAAACCCTCAAAAATATATGAAAATTAAAGTTTTTAGTATAATCTTCTCACTAATAAGTATTTACGCTTCAGCTCAAAGTTATAGTCCGAAGCTTTTCGATAGCATGAAATGGCGAATGATTGGCCCCCATCGTGGTGGTCGAACGGTTGGAGCGGTTGGTGTGCCACAAAAGCCAAATGTTTTTTATATCGGCGTTAACAATGGCGGTGTTTGGAAAACTACTGATTATGGCCGCACATGGTTGCCAATATTTGATGACCAGCCTACGGGTTCGGTGGGTGATGTGGCTGTTGCACCGTCAAACCCCAATGTTATTTACGTTGCTTCAGGCGAAGGTATTCAGCGTCCCGATTTATCAGTGGGTAATGGTGTTTACAAATCAACTGATGAAGGCAAAACGTGGATAAATACAGGCCTGAAAGATGGACAACAAATTGGAGGTTTAGCAATTGACCCAACCAACGAAAACCGAGTTTTTGCCGCAGTTTTGGGGCATCCGTATGGCCCAAATACCGAAAGAGGTGTTTATCGAACAACCAATGGCGGTAAAACATGGGAACGAGTGCTGTACAAAGATGAAAATACAGGAGCGATTCAGGTAACGATTGACCCGAAAAATCCAAATATTGTCTACGCTGACCTTTGGGCGGCACGTCAAGGGCCGTGGGAAAATGGCGTTTGGCAAGGTCCAGAAAGTGGCTTATACAAATCAACTGATGGCGGTACGACTTGGAAAAAACTAACCAAAGGTTTGCCAACTTACGAACAAGGTTTAGGTAGAATAGGCTTTTGTATTGCTCCAAGCGACCCAAATCGAATGTATGCAACCGTTGATTCGCCCGAAGGTGGAGGCGTTTTCAAATCGACTGATGCGGGTGAATCTTGGACGCTCGTAAGCCAAGACCCAAGAATTTGGGGACGTGGTAGCGATTTTGCCGAAGTGAAGGTACATCCTACAAACCCAGACATCGTTTTTAGTGCAGATGTTGATACTTGGAAATCAGAGGATGCAGGGAAAACTTGGACAGCCTTTCGTGGAGCTCCAGGGGGCGATGATTATCATCGACTTTGGATTAATCCGAATAACCCCGATATTATGCTTTTGGCAGCTGACCAAGGTGCAATTATTACTGTCAATGGTGGACAAACTTTTTCATCTTGGTATAATCAGCCAACGGCACAGTTTTATCATGTAAGTACCGACAACGCTTTTCCGTATAATGTTTACGGTGGGCAGCAAGAAAGTGGTTCGGTTGGTATTACTTCTCGTGGCAATGATGGAATTATTACTTTCAGAGATTGGCACCCCGTAGGTGTAGAAGAGTATGGGTATATAGCCGCCGACCCGCTCGACCCGAATATTATTTATGGAGGAAAAATTACTAAATATGATAAACGTACTGGCCAAACACAGAATATTGCCCCCGAAGCGGTGCGTTCAGGCAAGTATCGTTTTATTCGTACAGCCCCTGTTATATTTTCACCAGTCGATAAAAAATCCTTGTTTTTTGCAGGAAATGTTTTGTTCAAAACAAAAAATGGCGGAGACTCTTGGGAAATAATTAGTCCAGATTTAACCCGTGAAAGTTACGATAAACTTCCAGAAAGCTTCAATGTTTTTGGCACGGAAGCTATAAAAAAAATGCCTCGTCGTGGGGTGATTTATGCGGTTGCACCATCGCCAAAAGACATTAACGTCATTTGGGCAGGCACTGACGATGGCTTGATTCATGTAACAAAAGATGGTGGAAAAACGTGGCAGAATGTAACGCCACCTACACCGCAGGGCGAGCAAAGCGATTTTTGGATTTGGTCGAAAATTTCTCAGGTTGATGCTGGTCAGTTTGATAAAAATGTGGCTTATGTGGCAGTAAATAGAATCCGACTCGACGACCAACGTCCGCATATTTTTCGTACAAAAGATGGCGGAAAAACTTGGCAAGAAATTGTAAAAGGCTTGCCAAATGAGCCAATTAATACTGTTCGTGAAGACCCTTCTCGCAAAGGATTATTGTTTGCAGGTTCTGAAAATGCGGTTTATGTATCGTTTGATGATGGCGAAAATTGGCAGTCTCTCAGACTAAATATGCCTGCAACCAGTATCAGGGATTTAGTAGTCAAAGATGATGATATTGTGGTGGGTACACACGGTCGTAGTTTTTGGATTTTAGATGATATAACTCCATTGCGTCAGATTTTCGATGAGGTGGCAAAAAGTGAGGTTTTTCTTTATAAACCACAAAACACCTATCGGGTGCGTTGGAGTACCTACACCGACACGCCCATTACCCAAGAAGAGCCGCAAGGACAAAACCCTCCTGATGGAGCTATAATTAATTATTATTTGAAAGAAAAAATTAA
>JAIYBU010000139.1 GCA_027488335.1 Cytophagaceae bacterium | reverse complement strand
CTTTGATATGTTTTTGATGTTCGGGCAACTGAACGTATTTATCTAAGCCTCTCAATGAAGCAAACATAATTGTTTCACAAGATTCGTCAGAGGCAAAAATGGCGGTACCTTTGGTGGTGAGTGCCGTTACTATTATTCTTCATCTTGTTCAGATTATACCGTTTTCTTGAAATATTACAAAAAATCTCAATTTTGCACTATTACTTAAAAACGAATACAACGATACACCATCCGATTATTTATTACATTTGCACAGATTTATCCTCTTTTGATGCAAACACTAATCGAGCATTTACAAAAATTTGTCCCGTTTACAGAAGAAGAATGGGCGTTGATTGCTGGCCGAGTAAAAAAGCAAACAGCTAAACGCCGACAAACGATTTTGAAAGAAGGAGATGTTTGCAAACACTATTCGTTTGTGTTGGAGGGCTGTTTCAGAATGTACGGAATTGATGATAAGGGTTATGAACACACCATTCAGTTTGCTGCCGAAAACGAATGGATTGCCGATATTGGCAGTTTTTATGCTAAAACTCCAAGCAAACTTTATATTGAAGCCATTGAAACTTCGATGTTTTTACAAATCGAACAGCAAGATTTATATGCTCTTTATACGAAAATTCCGAAATTGAGCATTGCATTTAAGGTGATTATCGAAAATAAATACATTGAACTTCAAAATCGAGTTTTGCAAAATTTCAGTTCCACTGCTCAACAACGATATTTGAGTTTTCTCGAACAATATCCGCACCTTTCCAATCGTCTGCCCAATACCCAAATTGCTTCTTATTTGGGTATCACCCCTGAGTTTTTGAGCAAAATACGTAAAGATTTAAGTAGAAATCTCTAATTTCTTAATGTAGTTTAAGGGTACACTATTTTAGAAAGCGATACATTTGTGGTTTCATTCATTAAAACAAAAAAATTATGAAGACCTCAAAACTTATTGCCATTCTATTGATTTTCTTAGGAGTTTCGACCGCTTCAAATGCACAATCTTCGGTTGATGAAATCGTGAAAGAGTGGGAACGTGCAAAAACTTATACTAAAGAATATTTAGATGCCATGCCAGAGTCGGGTTATGCCTTGAAACCCACACCAGAAATGCGTTCGTTTGCTCAACAAATGTTGCACTTGACTGATGGGAACTATGGTTTTGCGGCAGCGGCTACGGGTGCAATAAGCCCTGTTGGACAAGGAGAATCAGAAAAAACGACGGATATTTCAAAAGCAAATGTAACGAAATTGGTTTTGGCTGGTTATGACTTTGTGATTGACAATGTGAAGAAAATGACTCCTGCTCAACTCAATGAAACTACAAAACTTTTCGGCCGTTTCGAGATGACAAAAGGTACTGCTTTGGCCAAATGTTTTGAACACCAAACTCATCACCGCGGGCAAACAACGGTTTATATTCGTTTGGCGGGTGCAAAACCACCACAAGAAAAATTATTTTAAGTATTTATTTGCCACGAATACACGAATTTTTACTAATTACATTCGTTTATTCGTGGCACTATTATAAGTGATTATGAAGAAAATTGCCTATCTATATATTTTTATTATTGCATTTCATGTGCAAGCTCAACAGAGCATTCGAGGTGCTTTTCAGCCTGCGAGTAAATGGCATAAAGTCCCCTACGGAGCAAATATTTCAGCAGGAAATTACGTGCAGACACCAGATGCCAAAATCTATTATGAGGTTTATGGGGCAGGGCAACCAATTGTTCTACTCCATGGTGGAATCTTGGGTTCAACCATCGAAATGGCCGAATTTATTGATAGTTTAAAGAAAAATTTTCAAGTGATAGCCATCTCTACTCGTGGGCATGGAAAATCGGATATTGGCTCATTTCCTATCACTTACGAGAAAAAGGCTAATGATATAATTGCCGTTATTAATGCTGTTACAAAAGAAAAAGCAATAATCTTAGGCTTCAGCGACGGTGCCTACACCGCTTATAAAGTAGCAAGTATGTATCCTGACCGTATCAAAAAAATGATTGCGATTGGAGCGGGCGAGCAGATTCCTGGACTACGAAAAGTGGTTTTCAATCCAAAAGAGTTTTTGGCACTCGACCCACCCTATAAAAAAAAAAAAAAAGCCTTGATGCCACAACCTCAGCGATTGGAAGACTTTTGGGCAGGGATGGAAACTTTTTATAATACCATGACGGCAAGCAAAGAATTGTTTGGGTCAATCAAATGTCCTGTTTTGGTAATGGCTGGCGAATTAGATAGAAATGCCCCCTTGCCGACAGTTATCAATGCCTATAATATGATTCCGAATGCTCAACTCAGTATTATTTCGAATACAGGTCATGTTTGTTTTGCAGAAAACTTCTCTGCCGTTTGGGCAAGTATTGTTCCATTTGTAAAAAACTAATTTTATGAAAAACATTATCCTTTTACTTGTAAGTAGCTATTTACCAGCGAGTTTATTTGCTCAAAACATAAAACTGGGTAAAGAAAACCTAAAAGCCAATCAAGTGTATTTGTCTTTCGTAAAAATGGAAGGCAAAGAAGTGGTGAAAGTAGAATACGACACCACAATCAAAGGTGTTGACCAGCCAACGTTTGTTAAAGTGAACAACTTAGACTTCAAAAATGGAAGTATTGAGGTAAAAGTATTGAGTAGATTGATGAAAAATGCACCGCCTACTTCGAGAGGTTTTATAGGTTTAGCTTTTAGAATTGATGAAAATCACAGCCAATTTGAAAGCATTTACATTCGCCCTACAAACGGACGTGCAGAAGACCAAATTCGCCGAAACCACAGCATACAATATTTTTCATTCCCAGATTACGACTTCGACCGTTTCCGCAAAGAATCTCCCGAAAAATACGAATCTTATGCCGATATGGGTCTAAATGAATGGATAACCATGAAAATTGAAGTAGAAGGGCAAAAAGCAAAATTATTCTTAAATAATGCTAAATATCCTTCATTGGTTGTTAATGACATGAAACATGGACTTGGAAAAGAAGGCAGTATTGGACTTTGGGTGGGTAATTATACCGAAGGCTATTTTAAAGAGTTGAACGTTGCTAAACAATGAAAAACGGCAGACTACCCATGAAGAGTAATCTGCCGTTTTTTTTACTTCAATTTCATATTTACTGGGTCCCACTTAACTATTTTTTTGGACAGAAAACTTTCGTTGCAAGCCAACGCTGGAGCTGCGGCTCTAAAGCCAAATTCGGCATCTTCTATTACTTGTTTACCTATACGGACGGCATCAAAGAAATTCGTAAAATGGTCGAGATGGTCATCGTAGCCAGCAGGTGCTTTAAACACAATGTTTTCTTTGGTTTTTCTTTTTCGCTGTTCGGGAGTCCATTTTGCATCAAAATCTTTTTGCATTTCTTCTTGCATACTCTTCGAGAAAGTAAACAACGAATCGTATCCACCAAAACCAGGTGCTTCGGGCATTAGGCTGTGTTTTAATGTAATATTATTTCCTTGCACTTGTATAACACCCTCAGAACCAACCAATTGTATAATTTCCTGCCCACCAGTTCCGCTAATAAAATTCACTTGTAAAGTCATTTGAAAAGCTGGATGCTCAGGACTATCAGGGTATTGCATCACACCCGACATTACATCGGGAAGATTTCGACCATCTTTCCAATAACTAAACTGTCCTGTGCTATAAATACTTTCGGGGCCTTTTGAGTTGGTCATAAAATGCGTTCCACTCAATAAATGAATAAATAAATCGCCTGCTACGCCAGTACCTACTTCTTTGAAAGCTCTCCACCAAAAGAATTTCTTGGCATCGAAGTTCATTTTGTTGGTAACTTCTATAAATTTATCCCAGTTGGTAGTCATGGCATTGGCATCTTTCGGAATTGTGTATTCCCACGCACCAATTGAGCTTTGTCGGTCATAAACGGCATTTACCATATTCAGTTTACCGATTTCACCTGCCGCCAATAATTCCTTTGCTTTTGCGTAGCCAATGCTACTCACACGTTGGCTTCCCACCTGAAATACTTTACCCGATTTTTTGGCCGCTACCACCACTGGATTCCCTTCTGCAATTTTATAAATCATTGGTTTTTCGCAATACACGTGTTTTCCCTTTGCCAAAGCATCTAAGGCAATGCGTGCGTGCCACACATCGTGCGTACAAATCAAGACAGCATCAATATCGCTTTTATCCAATATATCTTTATAATTGGTAGTCGTAAAAAGGTCTTTACCAAACTGTTCTTTGGCATTTTCGAGCCTACCAGTGTATAAATCGCAAATAGCCGCCAACTCAACCCCTGGTACTTTCAGAGCAGTCCGTAAATCGAAATGCCCTTGTACACCATACCCAATAACACCAATACGAACTTTATCATTGGCCGAAATTTTCTTTTCATAACGTAAAATACGTTCTTCGGCTTTAGCTTGATTAGCAAGGTCGTTTGCCGCCAACGAAGCAAAAGGTGAAGAGGCCGCCACCAAGCTGGTAGCTCCTATTTTCTGTAAAAATCTTCTTCTTGAAGCTGAATTATCGTTTTTCATGTTTTTGATAGAGGTTGAATAGTTATCAATTTACAATAACCAAAAATTATTTGATAGCATAACTCACAAATGCCACTTTTTTACTGTCGGCACTCCAAGATGGCACATTGATTGTGCCTTGACCACCGAAGAAAACAGGTGTTAAATCTTTGATTTCTTTGGTTTTCACGTCCATTAAGCGGAGTTTTACTTGTTTTCCGAACAAATGAGCTTGTTTCTCATCGGATTGATACGAAATATAAGCAATCCATTTGCCATCGGGTGAAGGGTGAGCAAACCAGTTAGAATTTTCATCGGTCGTCAATTGTTCGGGGCTTGAGCCATCGGCATTCATTCGCCAAATTTGCATTCGACCCGAACGATATGAATTAAAATAGATGTGTTTTCCATCGGGCGAATAGTCTGGACCATCGTCTAAACCCTCGGTTGTGGTCAGCCTTTTTTCTTGTCCACCTTCAATACCAATTGTATAAATATCATAATTACCATTACGCTCGCCACAATATGCTAATGTTTTGCCGTCGGCACTCCACCCATGCCAAAACGACATTACTTCTGAAGTTATACGACGTGGTTCGCCACCTTTAATTGGAAGCACATAAATAGCTGATTTATAGCGTTTTTTAGAAGTATCGTTTTGGGCTACATTACTGATTGCCAACCATTTTTTATCGGGCGAAATACCGTGGTCATTGTTATTATTTATGGCAAAGCCTGTATTTAACAAATTCATTTTCTTAGTAATAACATCCAATGTATAGAGTTTTCCATAGCTATTCAATATCAAATAATTATCAGGATGCCAGTTGGGGGCTTCAAAATGTTTGTTGGTTCTCAATATGGTTTCTACTCGCCCGTTCGTAATATCTACGGTTTGAATATAGCTTGTTGTATCGGTCTTCGGTTTTTCGGGAGCATATTGATGGTTCGACTGCCCAACCAATTTCCACTGGCCTTTTATCTTTTCCAACATTCGTACTTCATGCGAAAGCGTTTCTTTCCCATCTTTTCCAATCGAAATCTCATCATGGACTACCCAAGCTGAGGTATTTCCGATGCTCATTTTATAATTTGAATGAATCGAAAAACCGCCGCCAGTCATCATGCTGGCTGGTGCATTGGCAATTCTATCCGATGGAAAGTCAAAACTTCTCCCATCGGTTGTTGAAATAAGTACACGCCCATTTGGTTTCACTGCCCAACATTCGGCATGACCTTTGGCATCGCCCATTCGCCATGTAGCACCTTCTTTTTCTAATAATTGAATGATGGCAAGCGAATCCTGGGTCATTTGCCCATAAGTACCTTTCACTAACAAGAAAAAGGTAACAACAATTAAGTATTTTTTCATAATATTCCCCTGCCCCCCCACGTGATGCAGGGGAAATTTATTGTATAACTATTTTTCGTTGATTAATTGAAACCTATTTTTTTCAGGCCTTCTTTGCTTATTTTAATAGCTTCCATTGGCTGTAAGCCATCAAAGGTTTGGTCTTGCTCTACTATATAATATTTCATTCCAGAGAGCTTTTTATTGGCCAAAATACGCTTGAAATCTATTTTTCCTTGTCCAACTGGGGCAAAACGCTCTTGCGAATCCATGTCTTTTACGTGCCAGATTTTAAAACGCCCAGGGTATCTTTGGAAATAAGCCACAGGGTCAGCACCCGCCTTTGTTACCCAATATAAATCCATTTGAAAATTTACGTATTTGGGGTCTAAATGCTCCAATAAGTAATCTAATACTACCACACCATCTTTATTTGGTTTAAGTTCAAAATCGTGGTTGTGATAAAGAAATTCTAAGCCAGCAGCATTTGCTTTTTTGGCGATAGTATTCAGAATATCAGCCAGCTTTTCTACCGTTCCTTCCATGCCCAACGACCTTGTTTTTACATCAAATTTAAACATTCCCATTGGCGGCACAGGAGCAATGAAATATTTGAAACCAGCCGCTTTTACATCAGCTACGAGTTTATCGGCATTATCCAAAGTCATTGACCCCATGTGTACCGAAATTGGCGTTAATCCCAAACTTGTCAAGTACGATTTGAATTCGTCAGGAGTCATTCCGTAAAATTTACCATCTTTGTAATCTACGGCTTCAATATATTTATAACCCAAATCTGCTACTTGTTTCAGTGTAGCCTTAGGGTCTTTGCCCATTTCATTGCGAACAGTGTAGAGTGTCATGCCTCCCCATTTTTTTTGAGAAAAAACAGCCGAGCTTACCGACATCATAACAAGAAGGCTTAACAGCCTAAAAAAAGAAACATTTTTCATTTGATAAAGATTTTGAATGGTACTTAATTCTAAGTGTTTATATTTACTTTGTTTTAAAAGCAAAAATAGGAAAGTATTACTTATTTTCTAAAAAAAAGACAATAAATATTTTAAAAAATATTCTCAAAAAAATACTATTTCTTATTTCAAATGGATAGCTCTACTTTTGCAGAGTTGTTATAAAAATAAGCATAAAAAAATGTTAGAATTTGGCACTGACAAGTATATCGCAAACCTTTCAATCGATTGTGTGATATTTGGATATGAAGAAAAGGAATTGAAAGTTTTGATAGCGAAATCAAAATTTGGAACAGATATTTGGAATCTACCAGGCGGCTATATCATTAAAAACGAAGGGATTGATAAAGCAGCGAGTAGAATTTTAAAAGAACGAACAAGTCTTGAAAACATCTACTTACAACAATTTAGGGTTTTCGGAGATGAGAATAGGATTATTGTGAGTAATTTCCGAGAACTTTTATTGACTCACCTTCGAAAAAAATACCGTACCGCAGATGTCGAATGGATAACCAGTAGGTTTATTAGTATTGGTTTTTATGCGTTAGTTGAAATCAGTAAAGTAACACCACAAATCGGTGAACTTGACGAATACCTCGAATGGATAAGTATCAATGATATTCCTGAGATGATTCACGACCATAACGAGATTCTGAATTTTGCACTCGAAGCTCTTCGACAAAATTTTGACCAAAAGCTAATTGGCTTTAATCTTCTACCCGAAACTTTCACGATGCGAGAAGTTCAAGAATTATACGAGGCTGTTTATGACAAACAATTTTCGATGAATAATTTTCAAAAGAAAATCTTGGAATTGAACGTACTCGAACGCCTCGAAAAGAAATTTACTGGAGCTCAAAACAAAGCCCCTTATTTGTACAAATTCAAGAGGTAATAGTCTGTAAATCAACTCTATGAATTTTTATAGAGTTGATTTACAGGCTAAGTCTATCACTTATTTTGCTCAATAATTTTCTGCAATTCTGCAACCTCAGTATCGGTCGGCATTGTAAGTGGTGCACGTACATCTCCTGCACTTTTACCAATCAATTTTGCTCCTGCTTTAATTAGACTTACGGCATAGCCACTCTTTTTACCACGCAATCTTACCAACGGAATGTAAAATTCCTTCGTGATTTTCTCCACTGTGTCTTTATCTCCTGCACGCAAGGCTTTATAAAATTTATTGGCCAATTCTGGCACAAAATTAAACGCTGCCGATGAATACGTATTTACACCAATTGAAAGATAAGCCTCGGCAATAATCTCAGCTGTAGGAACTCCACCAATGTATGAAAGGCGTTTGCCAACAGTTTTAATAGTATCGTTCAAATCTTGCATATTGCCAGTACCATCTTTCAAACCAATAAAATTTGGGCAGGCATCAGCCAATTTCTTGATATAATCTGCCGATAAAACCCCATTGCCACGGTTATAGTAAATGACTGGTAATGAAGTATTCTGCATGATAGCTTTTGCATATTCATATACCCCATCTTGCGGACATTCGGTCAGATACGGAGGAAAAAGCAAAATGGCGTGAATACCTGCTTTTTCGGCAATCTGAGTGAAAGTTTTTGCCTCTGCAACGCTTCGTCCTGCACTGGCAATAACTGGTACTCGTTCGGCAACAACTTTTACCGAAATGTTTACAATCTGTTCATATTCAGCGGCCGTAATCGAGAAAAACTCACCCGTGCCACCCGCCACAAACACCGATGACACATCGTGGCTCACGAACCATTCCACACGGTCGGCGAAGGTTTCAGCGTTAAATTCTCCATTTTCGTCGAAGTCAGTAATTGGAAAAGAAAGAAGCCCGTCTTCGAGCGATGATTTTATTTTTGATAGTTCCATACCCCCAACCCCTTAAGGGGCGTTTTAATTAAGAAATAAATATTCGTAAATCGTCATTTAATCTACCATCTCGTTGCTTTAAATTTCCAATCGGGTTGTACTTTTTGCATTTCTATTTCATCGTTTCGTTTGGTTAGACCGCACTTTTTATAATTTTCGTGCAATTTAGCTAAAGCCACACGGTCGAGTTCTACACCAAGACCTGGACCTTTAGGCACTTCCACTGCTCCATTCTCAAATTTCATACGTCCGCCGACAATAATTTCGTCAGATTGCCACGGATAATGTGTATCAAGGGCATATTTGAAATTTGGAATAGCTGCACCCAAATGCACCATTGCTGCCAACGAAATACCCAAATGTGAGTTGGAGTGCATAGACAAATCTCGCCCAAAAGTTTGACAAATAGCAGCCAATTTCATAGAATCTTGCAAGCCTCCCCAAAAATGGTGGTCAGATAGAATGATGTCTTCCGCACCCAAGGTATAGCTTCTGGGAATATCCTCAAAAGAGGTCGTACACATATTGGTTGCCAGTGGCGTTTTAAGGGCTTTTCTGACGGTTGCCATGTTTTCTTGTCCACGGCAAGGGTCTTCTAAATACTCAATAATACCCTCCATTTCTTTACCATATTTGATAGAGGTTTCTACCGTCCAAAGGGCATTGGGGTCAATTCTTAAAGGCGTATCTTTTCCAAAAGCTTCGTATAAAGCAAAGATGGCATCTACTTCTTGGCGGGGTTCAAACACGCCACCTTTTAACTTAATCGACTGAAAACCAAATTCTTTACACATGGCTTTTGCTTGTGCTACAATCTCTTCGGGGTTCAAAGCACTTGCTTGCCGAGCAGCATCCCAACCTGTGGCGTTGGGGTCTGTTCCAAACTCTAATTCACCGCCTGCACCTTCATATTTATAAAAAAGATAGGCAGAAAACGGCACTCTGTCACGGCGTTTGCCCCCCAATAAATCAACTACTGGACGATTGATGATTTTGCCGACAATATCCAAACAGGCGACTTCAATCGAACTAAAAATATGTACCAAAGTGCGTTGGTCCCACGGAGTATCGCCTCTTTTGATGGTATCTTCTGAGTCGAAATTAGCAGCCAAAATATCTCTGATTTTATTTAACTGAAATGGGTCTTGACCAATAATAAACTGTCGACTTTTTTCGAGAGCTTTATCAATTTCGATATTACCTGGTATTTCACTCACACCACTAATACCATCTTCGGTTACGAGTTCAACAACCGTACGCAAGGCATAAGGTGCATGAAGTCCAGCGGCATTCAATAGTGGAGGGTCAACCACCGCAATGGGTGTAATACGAAATTCTTTGATTTTGGGAAATTTCATTTTGTTTATAAGTTTTAGCGACGGCATTGCTCTGAGCGATACCATCGCTTGAATAATTACGTTAAAGGCCCTGGATTAAAAAGTACCAAATCGTTATAAAGTCCCAATTTATCAGTGGCTACTTTTTTGTTTCCACTGGCTATTTCAAGAATTAAGTAGAATAATTCCCAACCCATTTCTTCGATTGTTTTTTGTCCGAAAGCCACTGGGCCAGCATCAAAATCTATTAAATCGTGCCAACGATTGGCGAGTTTTGTGTTTGAACTTACTTTTATGACAGGTATCATATTTAACCCATAAGGCGTGCCTCTACCCGTTATAAATACGTGCATATTCATTCCTGCAGCCAACTGGAGCGTTCCGCAAACGAAATCACTGGCGGGTGTTGCCACAAAATTTAATCCTTTTTTACGAATCTTCTCCCCAGGTGAAATCACATCTACTATCGGACTTGTACCAGATTTTACGACCGAACCGAGGGCTTTTTCTACAATATTGCTTAATCCACCACCTTTATTACCTGGGGTTGTGTTGGCACTTCTATCGGCTTTGCCTTGATTCAGATACGTATCATACCAAGCCATTTCGGCTTTGAGCTTTTGAGCCACTTCTTCACTTTCACACCGAGGAACAAGCAAATGTACGGCATCACGCACTTCGGTAACTTCCGAGAAAAACACCGTTCCACCTGCTTCCACTATCAAATCGGCCGCAAAACCTGAAACGGGATTCCCTGTTAGACCCGAAAAAGCATCACTTCCTCCGCATTGCATTCCTACAACCAAATCAGCTACCGAACAAGTCTCTCTTTTTCGTTCATTGAGTTTTTTGAGATGCCTTTCTGCCATTTCCATGATTCCATCTACTATTTCATAAAAACCTTCGAAGGATTCGTCTTGCAAATAAAGAATTGATGTTGAAGCTCCCCCATCGGGGGCGGGGGGGGCTATCCTTTCCGGTCTAAGTTTCTCACAACCTAAACCGATAATCATTATTTCTCCACCAAAATTGGGGTTTTGAGCAATGTGTTTGATAGTACGAATAGGAATGATTGCCGCTGGTGCGTCAATCGCAATTCCACAACCATAACTATGATTAAAAGCTACCACATCATCTACATTTGGATAGAGTGGCAACAATTCTTTTCTGATTTTATTTTCGATGAAATTCGTAATTCCTGCCACACACTGCACACTTGTTGTTATTCCTAAAACGTTTTTAGTGCCTACGCTGCCATCGGGATTTTTGTAGCCTTTAAAAACAGCCCCCCTCGCCCTCGATAGGGGCTGTTTTATTGATAACTTATTGCCCCCATCGGGAGCAACGGGTCTATAAACTAAATCTTCTAATTTCGGAGGTTGTGGCATACTGATATTACCTTCGTTTACCCAACTTCCTTTCTCTATAAATCTATTGGCATAACCGATAATTTGCCCATAACGAATAACCTCATTTCCTTCATTCAACGATTTTAAGGCTACTTTATGCCCCATCGGAATATCTTCTTCGAGAACCACTCCATCAAGTACGATTACCCCTCGTCTTAGTCCTGTTGGATTTGCTACGATTGCAACGTTATCGTTGGGGCTTGTTTTTATGACTATATTTTGCATCTCTTGTCATTTGTTATTATTAGATTGGTTACTGGTGTATCCGCTATCAGTTTTTTTCACCAGTTTTGCCATAACAAATACACCAATACGCATTTTACCAGTAGCTAATCTCATACCATCGGAAAAATCCAAGCGGCAATCATTGTAAGTATCACGCCAGTCAGACCCATCAAACTTTGCATGGGAGCAATCGTTTTGAGGGCTTCTTGTTCTGTTAGGTTTGAAGTTTTACACATTATCCAAAAACCTGCGTCGTTCATCCATGGAATGAGTTTTGCCCCACTACCGATTGCCAAACATAAATAAACTGGATGAAACCCAAGATTAGTATTTTGTGCCATTCCTGCCAAAATGCCCGAAGCAGTTATCAAAGCCACCGTTGCCGAGCCTTGTGCGGTTCGAACAACCATCGTAATAAAAAATGCCAATGGAATCAAAGCCATTTGGTAATCTTTCGTTAAGTCAGCAATACGGCTACTGATGCCCGACTGCTGCAACATTCCTCCGAAAGCACCACCTGCGGCAGTTATTAAAATAATTCCTCCGCCACTCATCAAGGCTGTCTGCACGAATGCCGTTAGTTTATCTTTGGTAGTTTTTTTCTGATTTGCCAAAACTAACAGGGCAAAAATTGCTCCCATCAACAATGCAATATTTTTATCTCCAAAGAAAATAACCAAATCTAATACTTTGTTAATGATTACGAAATTGGTCAATGGAGCGTCGGTTTTGTGAAAAGCTTCAACGCCTGAACGAATACAAATTGTAAGCAACGGAAATACCGCAGGCAATAATGCCCACCCTAAAGAAGGTAATTCGTTATCATTTTTTTCTGCAATGACCTTAATGTCTTCCAGACGGGCATCGGGCGAGTCACGGAGTGGAATGTCAAATTTTTTGTTCAAAAACACAGCAATAAAATAACCAACGGTAATTGTGCAAAGTCCGAGAATTAAACCACAAATCATCATCAAGCCAATTGGAACATTCATTGCACCCACTAAAAATAATGGACCAGGAGAGGGAGGAATGTACGAATTGGCCATTACAGCTCCCGCAATGACCGAAAGTGCTAAAAGTAAATAATTTTTATTAAGTCGCATACCCATCGCTTTGGCAAGCGGCATCATCAAAAAAATAACGGTATCTACAAAAACAGGAATCGTCAGAAAAAAACTACTTAAAATAAAGCCAATAGGAGCATTTTTCTCACCCGTAACTTTTAGCATGGCTCTAATAATTTTTTCGGCAGCACCGCTATCAAGCATGGCTTTGCCAATGATAGCCGCCATGGCTATCAAAATACCAATTTTGGTGCAGGTATTCCCAAATTCGGTGGCGATACGCTCGCCAACACTTTTGTGTGCTTGCTTGAATGCCTCTGAACCAGCCAAGCCTTTCGATATAAAATATTGTTCTACAAATTCGGTTGGTGTGAGTAATGCCACAGCCAAAGCAGCCAATAATAAAGCTAAAAAAGGATGCAATTTAAAGCCAATGATACCGCCAACAACGATAACAACGCCTACGAGAAGAATCAAAATAGGGTCTGCCATGTGAAAAATTTTATAGTTTTAGAAATAGGGCTGAATGATTAAACAAAAGTATATAATCTCAATCCTATTTACTATTGATATAATGCCAAAATATAATACTTTTTGGACGTCT
>JAIYBU010000032.1 GCA_027488335.1 Cytophagaceae bacterium | reverse complement strand
TATGAATGATTTTTAAAAAAAACATACCTTTGTACCGTTCAATACGTTTTTAATAGGAAAAAACTAATAGAAATGCCATTTATCGTATTGACATAAGAATTGCCATTGTAATGAGTTCTTGGGTATTCCTTTAGAAGAGAACGCGAGTATTTTTGAAGTTAAAAAGATTTTAAAATACAAATTCATTACAAATTATAATGCCTATGAAATTTAAAATTATACTTTTTTGCATCTCTTTAAGTATGCCAAGTTTTGCACAAGTAGTTTACGAACCACTTTACAGAAACATATATACTTACTTGTCTAGAATTTCGCAAAGAGGTATTATTAATCTTGAAGATTTCGTACAACCAATTTCTCGTAAAGATATTGTAGGTCACTTGATACAACTTCAAAAAGACCCTTCACAATTAACACCACTCGAACAAAAAGAACTCAGCTATTACTTAAAAGAATATACACAAGAAATAAAGCTAATTTATCAAGATTCTACCTTGAAAGAAACCGACAAAGTAAAGATTCTAAAGTATAGTGTTAATGACCGTTTTCGCTTTTTATCTTCGCAAGATAAACTATTTAGTGTAAATCTACAACCAATTTATGGTTATAATTTACAGACTACCAATGGAAGTTTAAGTTTAGTTCACCGCTGGAGTGGTTTCTGGACATACGGCTATATTGGTAAAAAATTTGGTTATAGTTTTGATTTTAGAGCCAATCAAGAAGATGGCAGTGGGGTCGATTCAAGTAAGGCTTTTACACCCGAAACAGGAGTAATTGCTCGGTATCGTAAAAATGGTCTTGAATACACCGATGTAAAAGCAACGTTATCTTATAATTGGAAATGGGGGAATTTAACAGTTGGAAAAGATTTTATGCCTATTGGTTATGGCACTAACGGAAAAATCATTGTTTCAACGAAAGCACCTTCCTTCCCATTGATAAGGCTTGATATTAAACCTGTTAAGTGGTTTGCGTTTAATTATGCACACATTTGGTTGAATTCGAATGTGATAGATTCTACCAAAATCCGTGCTTCAGGTATTCCTAAAGTTAATCAGGTTAGTGATGTGCCAAAATTCATGGCTACCCACTCATTAATTTTTACACCTTTTAAAGGATTACGATTATTGCTGGGCGAATCAATCATTTACAATAATCAAGTACAGCTGGCTTATCTAACTCCTATTTTGTTTTTCAGAGCTGTAAGTCATTATCAAGGAGAATTGAACCGCTCGAATACTGTGAGTAATTCTCAGATTTTTGCTCAATTAAGCTCACGTAACCATATACCACATACGCATTTGTATGCCTCATTTTATGTAGATGAAGTGAGTTTACGTATCAAAGGACGAAATCAAACAGCGTATAATTTGGGAGCATCTATCACTGATTTTCCTATAAAGAACCTGTTTTTCAGTACCGATTATACTCGTGTACGACCCTATTGTTATATGCATTATTTGCCCATGCAAACCTACCAGAATGCAGGTTATAACCTCGGGCATTGGATTGGCCCCAACGCCGACCAATGGACCAGTGAATTACGATATCGATTTGCTCGTGGTCTTGATACAAGACTGTTTTATAGGTTTATAAGAAAAGGAAATGTTGGAGAAGGTGTAACACAAAGAAATGAAATTGGTACTCCTTTTTTATGGGGACAAGTGAAGTATATGGATAGTATAGAAGCGTATTTTCACTATGAAATTATTCATGATTTATTCTTTAAATTGGGCTATCAGCACTTGACTAAGACAAAAAAACAAAATCAAAATAATTTATCATTCAGTATAAACTATGGCTTTTAGGCCTGCTTTTGTTTAGATTTAATACCTTTATAAAATTCATTCGTATAAAATGATAAAAATGCACGTTTATTCAACTTTTAAACGTCTCCTATTACTGGGAGCTGTACTTGCAATTGTAATAGAGTTACAATCGTGTATCACTACACCCCCCATTGCTTATTTTCAAACGAACGATTCTTTGAAATTTCAACAACTAAAGAAAATTCAACCCATCATCACCCGTATTCAGCGTAATGATATTTTGGCCATTACAGTTGGGTCTCTTAGTCAAGAATCCAACGAAATAATGAATTTCGCTAATGTTAATCCACTAATTACAACTAATTTTTCTGGACAGCAAGGAGCTGGACAACGTAGCCAGCCATTAGGATATTTAGTAGATTCATCGGGGCATGTAGATGTGCCTTTTGTTGGTAGATTGAAACTCGTTGATTTGACTCTCGAAGAAGCGGCTAATGCTGTGAAAGCAGAAGTGGCGAAGTCTTTGAAAGCTCCTGCTATAAACGTACGATTTTTAAATCATAAATTTTCTGTTTTAGGTGAAGTTAACCGCCCAGGAACGTATAATTTGCTTGATGACCGAATAACATTACCCGAAGCTCTGGCAACGGCGGGTGATTTGACAGTTTATGGTAGTAGAAAAAATATAATGATACTACGTGAAAATAATGGCATCAGAGAGATTGTAAGACTCAACTTATTGACTCAAGAGGTGTTAAATTCACCCTATTATTATTTGCAAAATGGCGATTTGATATACATCGAGCCAATCAAAGCTAAAGGAACTTTTACAGACCAACGTTTGCAGTTGATACCAATTTATACGGGTATTACCACCACAGCAGTGGTTGTTTTGACCTTATTGATTAATATCTTAAAATAAACGCTAATTATTAAACCACCACAAAGATATTGAGTATAAAGAATGACACTATAAACGCTCCGTGAACCTCTCTATTTCCAGTGGTAAAATAAAAAATTAAACACATAAAAGCATGAACAACTTTGAACTTTGGCAAGAAAAAGAAGACGATTTTGATTTAAGACTATTTTTTCTCAAATATTTTCGCTATTGGTATTGGTTTGTAATGACAATTATTATAAGCCTTGGTGGAGCTTATTTCTATCTACAATATGCTATACCTATCTATAAAATATCGGCAACACTACTCATTAAAGATGAGAAAAAAGGCTCAACCAGCAGCAATGAGATTCTGGAAGAACTGGATATGTTTAGTGGTAGCAAGATCGTAGAAAACGAAATTGAAGTACTGAAATCACAGGTTTTGGCCGAAAAGGTAATTGATGACCTTAATCTTACGGTTTCATACTACAAAGAAGGCTGGTTACGAGATATTGAGTTATTCAAAAAAAGCCCAATCAGTATAAATTACACAAATCTCAAAGCTATTGCATACCAAGATGCTCTGTATATAAGAATTATTGATACTCAAAATTTTGAATTGCTGGATGAAAAAAAATCCATCATTGGTAAATATATTTATACCCAAGCCCTCAATAATAGCTATGGCAGCTTTAGGGTATTTTTGACCGATCCAAAAGCTAAAATTGGCGAAATTATCAAAGTACGTTTTGGTCGTAGAGAGAGCTTAGTACAAGCTTTTGTGAATAAGATTCAAGTGGTACTTATCAATCAAAAAAGTACTGTTTTACAGTTATCACTCGAAGATGCCGTTCCTGAAAAAGGAAAAGCAATACTCTCTAAATTGATTGATGTTTATACGTTTTCTTCACTTGAGGATAAAAACAGTGAGGCCACCAATACTTTACGTTTTATTGGTGAGCGTTTGCAATTGATTACAGGTGAGCTCAAGGATGTAGAGAAAGATGTAGAACAATATAAAACAGCGCAGGGAATTACTGATTTAAGTGCTGAAGGAAATTTATTCTTAGAAAAAGTAAAGGATAATGATGCAAAATTAAGTGAGGTAGACATACAGCTTAAGGTATTGGAGGGTGTAGAACGCTACTTAGCCAGCGAGCAAAACAATGTAGCCCCAGCGACTTTGATGGTAAATGACCCGATTTTAACTTCTTTTATTGAAAAACTCGGTGAATTGGAGCTTCAACGTGAAAAAACCTCTCGTACCGTACAGGCTGGCAATCCATTTCTTGAGACCATTAATAATCAGATTGCTAATACCAAACAAGCCATCAGAGAAAGCATAGCTAACCAGAAAAAAGGTTTACTTATTACACGGAATAGTTTAAAGGGCAATAATAATCGTTTTGAAAGTGCTATTCGTACCATTCCACGCAAAGAGCGTGAGTTTGTGAATATCCAACGCCAACAGAATATCAAAGAAAGTCTTTATTTACTATTATTGCAAAAGCGAGAAGAAACTGCACTTTCTTATGCATCAACCGTAACTGATAGCCGAGTGGTAGATACACCTCACTCAACACCAGGGCCTGTTAAGCCAACGCCTAAAACTATTTATTTGGTTGCTCTACTGATAGGAATAATTGTGCCAGCTGGTTTAATAAATTTTCGTGACATGCTTAACAACAAAGTGCAGTCTCGCAAAGATATTGAGAATGCAACGGGCTTGGCGGTTTTTGGAGAAATTGCCCTCAAACCAAAAGATAATTTAGGTTCATTGATAGATTTATCAAGTCGAAGTTTTATTGCGGAGCAGTTTCGCGTACTTCGAACAAACTTGCAATATGTCAATAAGAATATAAGCGTCAAAGGAACCGTGATGTTATTTACTTCATCAACTGTTGGTGAGGGCAAAAGTTTTGTAACCGTTAATTTAGCGGCCAGTTTAGCAGTTTTGGGTAAGAAGGTAGCCGTATTGGAACTGGATTTGCGTAAACCTAAATTATCAACATATTTAGGAGAAACCCGAGACATTGGCTTATCTAATTATTTAGTGGGTACAGCCAACGAAACTGATATTATAAAAAAAACAAAAGTAAATAATTTGTTCTTGATTTCGAGTGGACCAATACCACCAAATCCTGCCGAACTTTTATCGAACGGACAAATTAGAAAATTAATCGAGATTTATAGAGATACTTTTGATTATGTGCTGATTGATACACCTCCGGTTGGACTGGTAACAGATGCGACAATTTTAAGCCCTTATGTGGATACTTGTTTTTATTTGGTTAGACACGAAGTAACTCTAAAGCAAAACCTCAATATATTGATTGAACTCAAGAAATTTGATAAATTTAAATCACTCAATGTGATATTCAATGGGGTTAATTACAAAAATAGCCAAGGCTATGGTTACGGCTATGGCTATGGCTATGGCTATGGCTATGGCTACGGTTATCATGGAGATAAAGAAAAACCTGGTCTTTGGAATAGAATTAAGAATAGTTTGAGCTGATCAGAGAATTTTATACTTTTCACTTAGTGCCAGTCAACATTTTTTGGCACTAAGTAATTAAATAGGAGGACCAGGTAGCTTCATAAGAGAGTCAAAGTGTAAAATTCTGACTATATACTGGTCATTATTGACTTGACTTACCTATATTTAGTAATATCTTATCCTTACCTTGAAATCGAAAATAAAAATGACACAAAGCAATAAATTAGCTTTTTTAGATTCAATTAGAGGCTTCGCCGCTATCTACGTTTTAATTGGACATGCAAGATGGCTATTAGCAGATAACTGGGAAATGTTTCAAAGCAATATTGCTAATTATGATTTATTTAACAAATTTCTGGCTTACTTCTTACTATTATTTAAGTATGGACATGAAATGGTTATTTTCTTTTTTATTCTCTCAGGTTTTGTGATTCATTTAAAATATGCTTTGAAAGTTAAAGACAATGCTCATGTAGATTTTGATTTTTTGACATATTTTAAACGCCGTTTTTTTAGAATTTATCCCCCTTTTATTTTTGCTATTGTTTTAACCTATCTTGCAGATAAAGTAGTTGAGTGGAACAACTTTTCCATTTATACTCATTCTACACCTTCTGCATTGATAAATAAAGATATTTCTTTTAATCATTCATTTGAAACTCTTTTTGGAAATCTGTTTTTTTTTCAAGGTACTTTTGTCTCAGTTTATGGATCAAATGGGCCACTTTGGTCGTTAATGTATGAATGGTGGTTTTATATGTTATATCCACTTTTATTTTACGTATACAAGAAAAATATTTTTGCTTCCTATTTAATGGTTTTATTGCTTTTAACTTTTTTTATTTTGGGGGGAACAACAACAATCCTTTTATTTGATAAGGTTTTAGGATATTTATTTATTTGGTGGTTAGGTGTAGTACTCGCTGATATTTATGTAGGAAGATTTAAAGTTAATTTAAAAAGGTTTTTCCCATTTATATTATTGTTGGTTTTTATACCATTCTACAAAAAACTTCAATTAGACTTGCTGAAACAAGACATAATTACATCGTTAGGAGTATTTAGTTTTTTTATATACTTATTTTACCTGTTAAATGTCAAATCTCCTATTATTTCTGTTTTATCTAAGTGTAATTTTCTTGCAGATTTTTCGTATACTTTATACGTGATTCATTTTCCAATACTCGTCGTTTATCACGGTCTACTTTTAAGAAACAATAATAATATCTTTCCATCAACATATGTTCACGTTCTAATTAGCAGTGTGTTTCTTATTTTTTTTAGTTCAGTTACTTCTAAAATTATTGAGCGAAACTGGTTTGATAAGAAAGTATAGGGTATGTTTAATTACCAATTAATGGTTTTTTATTACATCCATGCAACAAATACATCTGTTTAGAATTCAGGTTTGATTTATTAATAAATTTCAGATTAGTATATTAATGTATAACTCATTATACATTAATTAAATTAGAGAACAAGATTAGAACAATACGTATGTATGTAAATATCGAATTTGATATATTTCATTAACTGCACAAATAGTTTAAATTAAATATGTTATTGACTGTTTCTTGTTTGGAGAATTATTACTTTTGATTTTACTTATCAATTATATTATATTCTATAATTTAAAAAATGGGTTTATGAAAATATTAGTAACAGGCGCCGCTGGATTTATAGGTTTCCATACTGTTAATAAATTACTAGAAGAAGGCTTTGAAGTAGTAGGTTTAGATAATATCAACGATTATTATTCTCCTCAGTTAAAATATTCAAGATTAGCTGAGGCTGGAATAAATCAAGATTTAATCAAGTGGTATCAGTCTGTAGTTAGTGTGAAAAATAGCAATTATAGCTTTATAAGAATGAATTTAGAAGATAAGCAACAGCTGTTTTCCTTATTTCAAAATTATAAGTTTGATTATGTGATAAATTTAGCAGCACAGGCAGGAGTTAGATACTCAATCGATAACCCTGATGTATATATTCAGTCAAATATACTAGGTTTTCATTATATTTTAGAAGCCTGTAGAAATTTTCCTGTAAAGCATCTCGTACATGCATCGTCTTCATCTGTTTATGGAGAGAATGCTAAAATTCCATTTTCAGAAGAAGATAAGGTTGATACTCCAGTTAGTCTTTATGCTGCAACTAAAAAAAGTAATGAACTGACAGCCCATGCATATAGTCATTTATATAATATTCCGATTACTTGTCTAAGGTTCTTCACTGTTTACGGACCATGGGGTAGACCAGACATGGCCCCTATGCTTTTTGCTAAAGCTATAAGTGAAGATAAACCTATTAACATATTCAATAATGGTATAATGGAGCGTGATTTCACTTATGTTACTGATATAGTAAATGGATTAATTAAGTCAATGATAGCTATTCCTGATGAAAGTCCTAAATATAGAGTGTTAAATATTGGTAATGGCTCACCTGTAAATCTTATGGATTTTATTAAAGAAATAGAAGTAAATTTAAAAAAAGAATCTGTTAAAAATTATTTGCCAATGCAAAAAGGTGACGTACCAAGAACATGGGCAAGTCAACTTAAATTAGAGACGATCACAAGCTATAAGTCTGAAGTAAGTCTTGTTAAAGGTATACATCATTTTATAGAATGGTTTAATAGATACTTCAAAGAATAGTTTTAACGAGTCTAAATCGTGTTTTTAACGTCAGAATACCTTTCAAGATGAACAATAATAGTCTATTTGATAAGATAAAAAAAGGTGTTGGTGCTACAGTAGTTGAACAATTGTTGAATACTACTGTACAGTTAGTACAAGTCCCAATTTTTTTGATGTCATGGGGTAAGGTTATTTATGGGGAGTGGCTGTTAATCTACACTATACCATCATTATTAAGTATATCAGACTTTGGATTTTCTAAGGCTGCTATAAATTTGATGACATTGTATTACAGTAAAGAGGACATAGATTCATTTAAAAAAATATTTTACAATATTAGGATTCTGAATACTTTGATTGCTTTATGTCTTTTCTTAATAATCTTTATTAGTATTCAAATTTTTGAGGAGAAAACATTGTTTGACAGTAAAAGTTTGTCTCATCTCAACGGAACAAAACTAATGATTATTTGTCTAGTTCTGTATGGATTACTCAACTTGCAGAATGCTCTTTATTTTGGAGTTTTTTTCTCAACTGGGAAGTTTTCTACCTCCATATACTTAAATGTTATATTAAAATTATTAGAATTTTTAATTACAATATTTTTGCTTTATGTTTTAGAATCTGCCCCTAGAGACATAGCTATTTTTTTATGTCTATTCGCAATAGTAAAAACCTTTTTTTTAATTATTTACACAAAAAGAAAATTTGTTTGGCTTAAAGTTCAACATAGTTTAATATCTAAAACTATAATACTTGATTTAGCGAAACCTGCACTTGGTTTTATGCTTTTTCCTTTGGGTAATGCGATAAAGTTGCAGCTTCCAATAACATTGATTGGTATGTACCTGGGCCCATCTAGTATAGTATTATTTAATACAACAAGAACTCTTTTAAATTTTATCTCTCAAATTTTACATATTATATTAAGACCATTTACTCCAGAAATTACGGTAGCTTTTGGATTAAATAACATTTACAGTTTAAGAAAATTACATATCAAAATATCCGCTTTTGCTATAGTTACATCATTTTTATTATGTATGTTATTGTTTTTTCTGTTTGACACAATCCTTCAGTTTTGGCTAAATGGAAAGGTAGAACCCGATTCGGGCATGTTGTGGATTTTATTAATATCTCAATTTGTAGGAACCATTTCACTAGTAAGTTCATACTTTCTTTATAGTTTTAACAAGCACTTTTCTATTTCAATAATTTTTTTAATTTTAACTACTGGAGGTTTATTAATAACAATCCCTTTTATAAAGATGTATGGTTTAATTGTTATTTGTTTAGGGCTTTGTTTTATTGAATTAACTTACAGTCTGTTTGTTTTCATTAAAGTAGTTAAATTACTTGGACAAGGATTTTTTGAGAGTATGAAAGAAGTTTTTTATGATATTATAGGTTTGCCAAGTTTCATACTAAGTATAATCTCTAATAGATAAAAGCTGGTATTTATGATATACGTGATTGTGTGCGATTAAATCTAAAATAATGATTTTAAAATTTTATAAACTTTACAAAATATGATAAGTGAGTCGCTTTTTTGGATACTTGCGTGTTCGTGTTTTTACTATATTTTTAGATGTTACTATGACCCATCTCGACTTTATCAATTCCCTGCATTATCAGCAGTAGCAGTTATTGTTATATTACTCCCTACACTTTTTTTTATAAAAGGAGAGGAGAGAGCCTTACTTAGTGATGATTACAACAGGTTTGTATTGAATGCAATTTTGTGTTTTTGGGCTGGAATACTTGGGCATACGTTAGCAATTTCCAAGTTTAATAGAGGTGAGAAGATGGCAAATACACCATATTTTGTAAATTATACTTCAATTATAAACAAGATTATACCTTATGTAATTATTGGTGGAATAGCTTCATTTATGATGCCGGCTTCCCAATTTGGTAATGAAACCACTAGTGGAATCTTTGCAATACTTGTATACTTTGCAAGATTATTAAGACCATCAGCTATTATTTTGTTATGTTTATATTTAATTAAACCTAAACCTTTGACACTACTTCTATTTTTAGTATGGTTTATTTTTTTTTTTTTTTTTTTAATTATTTCTGGACGAAGAAGTGAATTTTTTACAATTGCTTTGGTTTTGTCTTTACCCTATTATTTCATAAAAAAAATAACAGTAAATAAGAATTATATTATACCTGGAGTTATAACAGGGATACTTATATTCATACTTTTACCTATTGTAAGGCCATATATGAAATCGGGTGATTACTCCCAAATTAGTAATGTTTCTTTAAAACCAGTTGTTGATGGTTATATCTCTGGGGAGAAGCCAAATGAAATAATACATGCAGCATTAAATATGAGGGCGGTTAAAGAATCTGGAGAATATGGCTATGGTTTAAGTACTGTCATTAATGGCTTAATTTATCAGTACGCAAGTGCCACTATTTTTGGTACTAAATTTAAAGAAAGCTTAATGTTAAGAAAAGTTGATATAGAAATGCTTAGGTTTAAGTATGGAGGGCCACTTGATCAAGGATTTAGATATTATTTAACTCCGACTGGTTATGGAAGTTCATATACTGAATTTGGCTTTTGGGGATGCCTTACATATTTCTTATTTGCTTATATATCAGGAGTGTATTATAAAAAGGCAATGACTATTAAGGAATTCAAGTATATCATTCTTTATTGTTTTATTGCTGTGATGTCCCTTTTTTCGGTATATGATTCAATTACTGCGGTTATATCTACATATCTACCACCGTATATGTTAGTTTTTTATCATGTTATTTATTTTAATAATTCAAAGCCAAAAAAACTAAACTATTTATAGACCTTTTGTAAAGTTAAATAAATAGAGTAGAAGATGGAATTGTTTTAAAGGTTCACATTCTATTTTTAGTAAGTAACAACTAATAGTATCCTTTTAGAATAAATTACTTTGTCCAATAGATTTACAATAATTTTAAAAGAAAACAAGTACAAAATATTGACTAAACATTTATTATGATATGGCATTACAGAAATTTATTATGGCTCAAGTTGGTGTTAGAGGACACTATGCTGTTGCTAAGCTACTTCATAAGAATAATCTCCTTGAAAAGTTTATTTTAGATACCTATTTCCCAAAAACACTTACAACACTACCTCTAATAGGTTCTCTATTTAAAAAATACTCAAAATATGATCCTGGCTTTTCAAGAGATTTAATAATCTCTAAACAAATTGATGCGGTGATATTTCGTAATCTCCTTAAAAAAGGGGAGAAAATAAAAGCAACCGATTACGTTAGGAAGAGCCTTTCCAATGAGGTTATAAAATATGCTAAGAAAATAGATAATCAATTTAAGTTTTATGGTTGTGATACTCTAAGCTTGGAGTATTTTGAGTGGGCAGCAAATAAAGGTTTTTCGTGTTATTTAGAACAATGTGTAGCTCCAAGAACAAGTCAGATTAAAATGTGGAATTTATTTCATGAAAAGTATGGAATAAAAGTTTCACACGAGATAGAACATTGCAAATATTTGCAAGATATTGAACGAAAAGAGTGGGAAGTTTCAAAAAAAATAATTGTTCCTTCTATTTATGTTCGAAATGAGCTGTTGAAAGGCAACGATGTCTGTGATGAAAAAATCGAATTAGTAAATTATGGTTTTACTCCTCATAGCAGTTTTGAAACAAGAAAATTAGCTTTAGAAAAACGTTTTACAATTCGCGAAAGTGGATTTACGTGTTTGTTTGCAGGTAATGCTGGCTATCGGAAAGGAATAGCTGATGTCCTGCTTTTGGCAGAGCGACTCAAAGATAGTGATATAACATTTGTAATAGCTGGAGGTTTAGAAAGTAATGCAACCAGTTTATTGAAAAACTATAAATATAATAATGTTAAATATGTAGGAAAACTAGAGCCAGTTAAATTGGCGGAACAGTATGCAAAAGCTGATATATTTTTATTCCCTTCATACTTAGAAGGTTCTGCATTAGTTTTACTTGAAGCGACGAGCTGGGGGTTACCAGTTGTGACTACTCATCAAAGTGGAAGTGTTATTGAAAATAATGTTCATGGAAGTATCTGTAATGCTGGAGACCTTGAAAGTTTAGAGTTTAATATATTACAGTTTTATAATAATGAAAACATAAGGTATTCCACAGCACTAAATGCACTAAATTATAGTAAAGAATTTACCTTAGATCGTTATGGAGATAAGTTATTATCTAAACTAACCATTTAAAAATAAATCTCATTTTAAACATTGAAAATTTTAAAGTTATAATTAAATGAGTAATGTACAAAACTATCAGATGCCTAAGGGAAGTCCTGTAAGGAAATTAGTTGCATTCAAATATTTAATTCCCTTTGCTATATTTTGGTACGTATCAAGATATGTTAGACAAAAACTAATTGTTTTATGGTTTAGGGTTTTTGGGAAGTATGGTTTCAGGAAAATTGGGAAAGATGTTGTTATTGATGGATTGCCTTCATTTATATGGCCTTGTTCGAATATTGTTTTGGGTGATTTTGTCAGAATTGGTAAGCGTTGTGTATTTCAGGGTGGACCCGATAGTAAAATTAATATTGGTAATAAGGTAACTGTTAATGATGGTTGTTTTATAACTGCTCTTTTTGGTATTTCAATTGGTGATGGCTCTTCTATCGGAGAGTATACCAGTATAAGAGACTATAATCATAAATTTGATAACCCAACGATACCCATAAAGGAGCAGGATTACTATGGAAGTTCCATCGAGATAGGTAAAGACTGTTGGATTGGAAGAGGATGTATTATCCTCGCTGGTGTTAAAATTGGAGATGGAGCTGTCATTGGAGCTAATAGTGTTGTAAATAAAGATGTATTACCATTCAGTATTGTTGCTGGGATTCCAGCAAAAATCATTAAAATGAGAGAATAATATGGCAATAGAAACAAAAGAAGGCTTTTTTAAAGATAGTGTTCAGAGTGTTATAGATCGGCAAGGAATAACTTTTTCTAAGAGTATTTATATTCTTCTTTATTACATAATTGGCATTTATTTGCCAAGTCCTCCTTTACCATTGGGTAAGTGGGGAATGAAAATTAGGGAATGGTTGACCAGAAATATATTTAAAAAGTGTACAGGTAATTTTAAAGTACACAAAGGAGTAAATTTTGGTAGTGGTATAAATATTGAAATCGGTAATAATTCATCACTAAACAGAGATGTTTGGATTGGTAATGATACAGTCATTGGAGATGATGTAATGATGGGGCCTGAAGTCATTATTCTATCAGGTAGTCATAATTTTGATAATATATCGATTCCAATGACTAAACAAGGAGCACCTGATAGAAGTCCTGTAGTTGTCGGAGATGATGTATGGATTGGTACAAGAAGCATTATTTTACCTGGAATTAAGATAGGGAGTCATTCAATTATAGGTGCGGGTAGTATAGTTACCAAAAATGTGCCTGAATGGGCAATAGTAGCAGGAAACCCTGCGAAGATAATACGATACAGAAAATAATTTAAGAACAATATGAAAACTCTAATATTAAGTGCTTCAAATTCTAGAAATTCAGGAGGAATATTCAATAGTGCAAGGTCTTTGGGGATGAATCTTAATAAGTATTGCAATATTGATACCCATTTTTTAATGCATGATGATGAGTATTCACATGAAGATCGAAAATATTATGAACCATTTCCTTTACACACATACAGTATAAAAGGACCAACCAATTTTTGTTATTCGTCAGATATTTATGGTAAGATAGTAGGCATCAAACCAGATATAATTCATGTTCAGTGTATTTGGTTGTACTTATCTGTTATTAATAACTATTTTCATAAAAAACACGGAACACCCTATATGGTTTCCACAAGAGGCATGTTAGATCCATGGCAACTTGAACAATCTAAGTTAAAAAAGAAAATAGCTCTTTTTTTATACGAACGAAGGCACTTAGAAAGGGCCTCGGCAATTAATGCACTCTGTTTAAGTGAGTACGAGTCAATTAGGAAAATAGACATCAAAACACCTGTAGCTATTATTCCTAATGGTGTAACATTACCAGATAGTTATCACAAACAAATTTCAAACGATAATGGCAATACTACTGTTAGAGACAAGAGGAAAACTCTACTTTTTTTAAGTCGTCTTCATCATAAAAAAGGAATAGAAAATATGATCAAAGCCTGGGCGTTAACTAATCCTAAGCAACAGGGATGGGTTTTGAAAATTGCGGGGGAAACAAAAGATGAAGCTTACTATAGACACATTGTTGATCTTTCAAGAAAACTTAAAGTTGAAGAAAGTATTCAATTTATTGGTGGACAGTTTGGTAAGAATAAACATAACACATTTGTTGAAGCTGATGCTTTTATCTTACCATCCTTTAGTGAAGGACTACCAATGGCTGTTTTAGAAGCTTGGTCTTACAAACTTCCAGCAATTCTAACGGATTATTGTAATTTGCCAGAAGGTTTTGAATCAAAAGCTGCTATTCGTATTGAGACAAATATTGATAGTATAGCAGAAGGTATAAAAAAATTATTGTCTATGAGTAATTTTGAACGTGAAATAATGGGAGTAAATGGATACGAATTAGTGAAAAGTAGCTTTACTTGGGAACATGTTGCAAGAATGACACAGGGTGTGTATAATTGGATTTTAGAAGGTGGAGAAAAACCAACTTATGTTAGGTATTAGTAGAATTTTATTGATATTGAAAAATATTTATTGTTAACTCTATACACTATATTATGAATGAAGAACTATTTAATAATAATAGTATTGTAATGGACACATTCAAAGAACCCTCTTTTTCTTTAGGAAATAGAATAAAAAGATTAATTTGGGGATTTGCTTACTTTTTTTTGTTTCGCTATTCCCCCAAGCCAATACATGCTTGGCGTTCATTGATATTAAGATTATTTGGTGCTAAGATAGGCAAAGGTGTTCATGTATATCCGAAAGTAACCATTTGGGCACCATGGAATCTTGAAGTTGCCGATGAAACAGGCATAGCTAATGGAGTAAATTTATACTCACAAGGCAAAATTATTATCGGAAAAAGGGTTGTTATTTCTCAAGGATCACATATTTGTACTGGTTCGCACGACTACACTCAAAGAGGTTTTCCTTTATTTACCAAAGATATAAGCATTGGGGATAACGTTTGGATAGCGGCCGAATCATTTATTCATCCCGGAGTGGTAATTGGAGAGGGATGTGTTATTGGTGCAAGGTCAGTAGTCTTAAAAGATATGCCCGAATGGATGATTTGTTCTGGTCATCCATGTAAACCATTAAAGAAACGTACTTTAATAAACTTTTTGAAAAATGATTAGCATAATAATTTTAACAAAAAATGAAGAATGTGATTTACCTGACTGTCTAAAATCGGTACATTGGTGTGATGATATACATGTGTTAGATTCTGGCAGTACAGATAAAACAGTAGAAATTGCTGAAGATTTGGGAGCGAGTGTTTCATTTAACAAATTTGAAGGGTTTGGTTTACAACGAAACTTCGCTATTGATAATTTAACTTTAAAGTATGATTGGATACTTTTTTTAGATGCAGATGAAAGGGTAACAGATAATTTTAAAAATTGTATATTCAAAGAAATTAATAATGCTGATTTAGACACTGCTGGATTTTATTGCTGTTGGAAGTTAATGCTTGAAGATAAGTGGTTAAAGAACTGTGATAATTTCCCAAAATGGCAATTTAGAATTGTAAGAAAGGGATATACACGGTTTATTGATGTTGGTCATGGGCAAAAGGAGTCAATAATAAAAGGACAAATAAAGTATTTAAAAGAGCCTTATTTACATTATGCATTTTCAAAAGGTTGGACACATTGGATAGAACGCCATAACACTTATTCAACAAAAGAGGCTATTGATAAACTTGAAAAAAGGGCACCTTTTTCTGATATATTTTCACGACATGGAAGTCTTCGTAATGTTGCAATTAAGTCTTGGTTTACAATTTTACCTGGCTGGCCATTATTAAGATTCTTTTTTACATATTTTCTAAGATTGGGTTTTTTAGAAGGTAAAGTTGGACTGATTTATTGTATCAATATTGCTTACTATGAATTCTTAATTCAAATTAAAGTGAGAGAGTTAAAAAAGACTTTGAAGAATAAAAGATGAGAGTGCTTAAAACTTATTGTTCTGCTATATTCTAATGATACTCAAAATAAAAAATATAGTTTACCTGATAAGTGTTGATAAAACTTTCATATTTTTCACATATCTAAACATTCTTATTCAAAATTTAATTATCCCAAATAATTCATATTAGTAGTCTTTTTTCAACCTATTAAATCTCTTTTAAGTGTATCTACAACATCTAAACCAGTTAAAAGTGAGAAAATTATCTAAATGAGAATACTATTTTACGGAATCAATTATTACCCCGAACTAACAGGTATTGGAAAATATACTGGCGAGGCTTGCCAATGGTTGGCTAAACAAGGGCATCAGGTAGAGGTAATCACAACTATGCCTTATTACCCTGCTTGGCAAATTAGTGATGCATATAAAGATAAAGTTTGGCATACTGAGTTAGTTGATGGAGTAAAAGTACATCGCTGCCCGTTGTATGTTCCAACCAAAGTAACTGCACTCAAACGTATTTTGCTTGAACTTTCTTTTGTCTTGACCTCTTTACTATATTGGGTAAAAGCCTTATTTGCTCAAAAGTTTGATGCAATAGTATGTATATGCCCTCCTTTTCAGCTGGGTTTATTACCTTTTCTCTATAGTAAAATTAAGGGTGTGCCTTATATTTATCATGTCCAAGATTTGCAAATAGATATTGCGCATGATATGGGTATGATAAAAAATCAAAAGCTCATTGGCTTACTCTTTAGCATCGAAAAATTTTTGATGAATAAAGCTGCTGTTGTATCGTCTATCAGTGAGGGTATGCTAAGGAAGATTCATAATAAAGGGTTAGTACACCAAAAATTTTTGTTATTCCCTAATTGGGTAGATACAAATACCATCAAGCCATTGCCAATAGAAGCATCTCTGCGAAAAGCACTGGGTTATACCGAGCAGGATTTTATTGTGCAGTATGCTGGTACAATTGCCGAAAAACAAGGTTTAGAAATGATAATTGATGTGGCACAAGCTTTACCACAGATTCAGTTTATGATTGTGGGAGAAGGTGGCTATAAACAAAAACTTATCGAAAAGGTAACTCTGGCAGGCGTTCAAAATATTAAATTTTTTCCGCTGCAACCCTATGAAAAACTGGTAAATTTATTGGCAACGGGAAATATTCATTTAGTTTTGCAAAAAAAAACAGCTTCTGACTTGGTCTTACCTTCAAAACTAACAGGGATATTATCAGCTGGAGCGTGTGCTTTGGTTACAGCTGAAGCAGGAACGTCACTTTTTGATGTAATAGATAAAAATCAAGCAGGTATTTTAGTTGAGCCTGAGTCGGTTGAAGCACTCAAAAATGGTATAGAAGCAGCTACCAAGCAGGATTTAAGTATATATAAAAAAAATGCGAGAGTTTATGCCGAAAAATGGCTTGATAGAGAACAAATCATGAGGAATTTTGAAGAAAATCTTAGAAATTTAGTTACCAATAAAAGTTTAAAATGAACAAAGATTCAAAAATATACATAGCTGGGCATAGAGGCATGGTGGGTTCAGCCATTACTCGTCATTTGAGCAACGAAGGTTTTTCTAATTTACTCCTACGCACATCAAAAGAGCTGGATTTAAGAAACCAAATGGACGTATTTTCTTTTTTTACCAACGAAAAACCCGATTATGTTTTTCTGGCAGCAGCTAAGGTAGGTGGTATTGTTGCTAACAATACTTATAGAGCAGATTTTATTTATGAAAATATGGCTATTCAAAATAACGTGATTCATGCTTCTTACTTGAATGGTGTAAAAAAATTAATGTTTTTGGGGTCTTCTTGTATTTATCCAAAAATGGCTCCTCAACCACTCAAGGAAGACTATTTACTGACAGGTCTTCTCGAACCTACCAATGAGCCTTATGCCATCGCCAAGATTGCTGGCATCAAGATGTGTGAGGCATACCGCACACAATATGGTTGTGATTTTATATCAGTTATGCCAACTAACTTATATGGGCCTAATGATAACTATGATTTACAAAACTCGCACGTGCTACCTGCCATGATACGCAAGTTTCACGAAGCCAAAGTAAACAAAGATAAAGCGGTATATTTGTGGGGTAGTGGCTCGCCGATGCGTGAGTTTTTGCACGCTGATGATTTGGCCAATGCTTGCATTTTTTTGATGCACAATTATAGCGAAGTAGGTTTTGTGAATATCGGCACAGGTACTGATGTAACCATCAAAGCTTTAGCCGAAATGGTAAAAAAAATAGTTGGTTTTGAAGGAGAATTGGTTTGGGATAGCTCAAAACCAGATGGCACACCACGCAAATTGATGGATGTATCAAGACTACATGGTTTGGGTTGGCAACACCAAATTGAGCTTGAGCAAGGTATTGCTTTGGCGTATCAAGATTTCTTAGAGAATCATGCAGCTCTAAGATTATAGAATGATTGCTTACTGAAAATGCTATAGCTGTTTTATTAGATACAAATCTATATTTATGAATGAAAGTCTAAAGGAAATTTTTCTGCCATTGATTAGTAGATACTTTAAAAGAACAAAAGTGGACAACCGAGACTAAAAACACAAACGATTATTTTTTAATTATATATTAACTAACACATTTACCCCATGAAAAAAGCCCTTATAACTGGTGTCACTGGTCAAGATGGAGCCTATTTAGCCGAATTTTTATTGAATAAAGGCTATGAAGTACACGGAATCAAACGCCGTAGTTCATTGATAAATACCCAACGCATAGACCATCTATACGAAGATTTGCATAAAAGAAATGTGAAGTTTATTATGCACTATGGCGACTTGTCAGACTCTACTAATATCATTCGTATTGTTCAAGAGGTTCAACCCGATGAGATATATAACTTAGGGGCAATGTCGCACGTGAAAGTATCGTTTGATGAACCTGAGTATACTGCACAAGTAGATGGTATCGGTACATTAAGAGTATTGGAGGCTGTGAGATTATTGGGTTTAATTGAAAAAACAAAAATATATCAGGCATCAACCTCTGAACTGTATGGTTTGGTGCAGGCTGTGCCACAATCTGAGACTACGCCATTTTACCCACGTTCACCTTATGCAGTAGCCAAATTATATGGATATTGGATTACGGTCAATTATCGAGAGGCATATAATATGTTTGCGGTCAATGGTATTTTATTCAACCATGAATCTCCGCTTCGTGGAGAAACTTTTGTAACCCGTAAGATTACAAGAGCGGCCGCACAAATCGCCCTTGGTCAGCAGGAGAAATTGTTTTTGGGTAATTTAGATGCTCAACGTGATTGGGGGCATGCAAAAGACTATGTTGAAGCCATGTGGCTGATTTTGCAACAGGAAGTGCCAGAAGATTATGTAATTGCCACTGGTATTACCACTCGTGTAAGAGAGTTCGTACGAATGGCTTTTGCCGAAGTAGGCATCGAAATTGCATTTGAAGGAGAAGGAGTTGAGGAGAAAGGCCGAGTTGTGGCTTGTCATAATCCGCTCTATCAAGTGCCGGTAGGAAATATTGTTGTTGAGGTTGACCCTAAGTATTTCAGACCAACCGAGGTAGAATTATTGATTGGAGACCCCACAAAATCAAAAACTAAACTTGGCTGGGAACCTAAATATGATCTACCAGCATTGGTCAAAGATATGATGCAGTCAGATGTAGCTTTGTTTTGTAAATAAGTGCATCTTGAACAGTGATAGCCAAAAAGCTATCACTGTTTTTTTGAATATATTACCCAAAAAACAGTGATAAAATTTAAAAAAGGTATCATATTACCATGCCAAGTCGAAGAGGAAGTTGCTCTGGTGGAAACCACAAATCAACAAAAAACAATAGATTTGGCGTATGAACGACAGATAAAAATATAGCTTTCCAATTGTCCTGTTCCTAATTAAAGTAAAGTTTTGATTTTTATCAATAAATTGCTGTGGAGTCAAATAACCCAAAGCAGAATGGTAACGCTTTTTCAAATGATTTACGAACCATTTACTCTCTCATATTCTCGGATACTGCCCACTCAATGATTTCACGAGTGTACAAGTCTTGCCAAGCAGATAAGCCCATTTCCCATCTTTTAGTGGTATATATGTAATATATTTGACACCCAAACTTGATTGGGCATCGGTCATTGTTGATTTTTCTTTACCCAATAAAAGACTCTTGAAAATCCGTTTACCATGCTTGCTGTCAGGGGTTCATGCTATCAACGGTCGGCCGCTGCGGTTGAATTGTTTTTATCACTTCTTCTTTCATAATTTTTTAAACTGTGCGGCGACCGAGTTTTATCTGCTTTTGTGTCAATGCCGCCTGTATTCTTCAGAGGCATAGCGTTTCATATTCCGCAAAAACTCTAAATGAATCTCATGCCGTAGTCGATTATATTTTTTTCAAAATTAT
>JAIYBU010000118.1 GCA_027488335.1 Cytophagaceae bacterium | reverse complement strand
CTTGCTCCTGGGCGAGAACCCGAAATCGAGTCACAGATTTGAATGATTGGTGAAATCATGGAAGTCATTTCAATCTCGTCGTGGTGAGCTCCAATGGCATTTATAACCTCTGGATGTTCTTTGTATTTCTTCGCTAATTCCATTCCCAAGAGTGCGTGCGGCAATTCTTGTTCTTCGTGCCATACTTTACCAATATCATGAAGTAATCCTGCACGTTTGGCGAGTTTTGCGTTTAGACCGAGTTCTGAGGCCATTGTGGCACACATCTTGGCTACTTCACGAGAGTGTTGCAATAGGTTTTGTCCGTAAGACGAACGGAAACGCATTCTACCAATCATTCTGATAAGTTCTGGATGTAATCCGTGTACGCCTAAATCAATTACTGTACGCTCACCAATTTCATTGATTTCGTTTTCAATGTCTTTCTTGGTTTTAGCCACAACCTCTTCGATACGAGCAGGGTGGATACGGCCATCTTGCACCAATCGATGCAATGACAAACGAGCAATTTCACGACGAACAGGGTCAAAACTTGAAATAACGATTGCTTCTGGGGTATCATCAACAATCACTTCAACACCTGTTGCTGCTTCTAACGCACGGATATTACGACCTTCACGACCAATTACTTTACCTTTGATTTCATCGCCTTCGATATTAAAGACCGAAACGCAGTTTTCGATGGCTTGCTCGGCGGCCGTACGTTGAATCGTTTCGATGATTATTTTCTTCGATTCTTTTGTAGCGGTCAATTTCGCTTCTTCGATTGTCTGCTTAATAAAGCCTGATGCACGGGTTTCTGCTTCGCCTTTGATAGCATCTATCAATTGCTGTTTTGCTTGGTCGGCAGTCAAGTTGGCAATTTTTTCTAAGGCTTCCACCTGTTGAGCCAACATAAATTCGGCTTCTTCTTGGCGTTTTGTGGCTAACTCCATCTGCTTTTTTGCAGCTTCGGTTTGCTCATTTAGTTTTGTTTGAAGGGTTTCGAGTTCTTTTTCTCGGCGAATATTTTGTTGTTCTAATTGAGCAGCTTGATTTTTTGTTTGCAAAGCCGTTTGCTCCATTTGCTTTACACGTTGTTCATTCTGCAAAATAATATTTTTGCGTTTGTTTGAATCATCTTCAAACTCGGTTTTTAGTTTTAAGAAATGCTCTTTCGCTTCCAACATCTTATCTTTTTTGATATTTTCAGCAGTTAGTTGTGCATTTTTAATCATTTCGTTGGCTTTTATTTCGGCATCAGCATCTTTGCTTTGAAATGTTTTTTTGAGTAATGCTCGACCCACAAAGAACCCAATTGCCAAAGCAAGTAGGTCGGTGAGGAGCATCATTAAAATATTCGACATTGGATAGTTTTGTTAAAGGATTTATAAATAATTAGGGAATAATAAGTTCAGAATCTTAGGTTGACATACCTAAATTTGGTTACTATCTTGAAAAGATAGTAAGAAATTACAGGAAGTCAAACAGTAAACGAACTGATTAAACATTTAAACTCGAATAGCTTGGATGCAGGCCGACAGATAAAAACAAGAAGAAAGGTATGAAAAGCAAATGAAAAATAAATATAAAACCAATGGATGTGAGTCTGATTGGTGTTTTTTTATTTTAATTTACTCTCAACCAAGAGTTAGGCGTTGGTCAATATCATCAAGCCTTTGTTTGAGCGATTGTTGCAAAAGTTTATATTTATCTTGGTTTTTTTGAGATTCGACCATGCCCTCGATGGCAACAGTCAAATAAAAATCCATAGAATCCATTTCTCCGCCACTATGGCTTTTACTAAACGTATCAAGTCGTCGGTTAATGACAACGGCTGCTTTTCTGAAATACGGCTCCATTTCGGGATGAACCTTGAGGGTAATTACACGATTCGATACTTTCAACCCAATTTCTATTTTTTCAGCTGCTGCCATTTTGTAACCAATCTTAAATTGTCAATCTCAAAAAAATGATTTTTTAGTTTTTATAAATCAATAGATATTTGAGTCCAAAGTGTTTATAATCAAACCATTTTTAATTTTCATTCTACGACTTCACTTGACTATTTTTCGTTTAATAAAGCAATGCACGCATCAATCTCTTGTATCAGTTCAGTGATTGTTTTCTTTATTTCTACGTTGTCTGCTGACTTTTTAGCTTTATTCGCTACAATTTTAACACTTTCTTTTTGAATTTCTTTACTTTTTTCAAGAAATTCTTGTTTTTTTAGTTTCTCATTTAAAATCGCTATCTCTTTTTTGTATTCAGCGATACTTTTCTCCAATATGTTTATCTGCGATTTTGATGCCAAAATTTCTTCTTGAGCCTGTGATTTTTCAGAAAATAAATTATTGACGAGTTTATTGAAGCGAGCAAATACCAAAGCATTTTCCTCCTTCATTATCCCTTCCATATATTTTTGCTCAACAGTCTTGGTCATTGTCACAGATTATTTGCTTAGTGATTTTTTAGCTGCTTGCTTAAAGTCCGCAATTAAATCTCTGATGTCTTCGAGCCCAACTGAACAACGAATTAAACCTTCCGTAATGCCGAGTTTAGCTTTATCTTCTTTTGATAGTTTAGAGTGTGTTGTTGTATTTGGGTTAGTTATAATTGTACGAGAATCTCCCAAGTTTGATGAATTGGAAGCAATTTTTACCAGTTGCGTAAATTTTTTGACTCGCTCAAAACCACCTTCCAGTTCAAATGTTACCATTGCACCACCTGCTTTCATTTGTTTTTTTGCCAGTTCGTATTGAGGGTGTGTTGTGAGGTGCGGATATTTTACATTTGTGATACCTTCCATTTTTTCTAAGGCTTTTGCCAACTTTACTGCATTTTCACAGTGACGAGCCATACGGATTTCGAGGGTTTCGAGACTTTTCGATAAAACCCAAGCATTAAATGGCGACATCGAAGGGCCAGTGTGGCGGCAGAAAAAGCGAATCGGTGCGATAAGCTCTTTTGTGCCTGTGATGATTCCCCCTAAAACACGGCCTTGGCCATCCATAAATTTGGTGGCAGAATGTACGATTAGATTTGCTCCAAAATCGGTTGGTGTATGAATGATGGGTGTCGCAAAACAATTATCAACGTAATAAATTAGATTATGTTTTTTTGCCAAACGCCCAATCATTGCCATATCGACTAATTCAAGTCCTGGATTTGATGGCGTTTCGAGGTAAACCATCTTTGTATTTGGCAAAATTGCGGCTTCCCATTCGCTTTCGGGGGCGGTAGCATCAAGGTATGTGTGTGTAATTCCCCATTTAGCCAGAATTTGGGTCAAGATTTGGTGAGCCGAACCAAATAAGGCACGAGAGGCTACTACGTGGTCGCCTGATTTTAGGTGAGCAGCAAATCCTGCAAAAACGGCCGCCATCCCCGTTGCGGTTGCAATGCCTTCTTCGCAGTTTTCGAGCATACAAACCTTATCGACAAACTCTTGAACCGAAGGGTTTGAAAAACGAGTATAAATATTACCTTCGAGGGTTTCGTCAAAAAGGGCTTTTCCTTGTTCGGCGTCGTCAAAACAAAAACTACTGGTCAAAAAGAGCGGTGTTGAGTGTTCTCTATATTGTGAGCGTTTTGTTTGGATTCTTATGGCTTTGGTTTGTTTTTCCATGGTTGTTTCAATCAAATTTCTTTGGTGTTTGAGGGCAGACGTACCGTCTGACCTTTTTCTAAGCATCAAATTTTCCAGCTTTATAATTTTTTAACCAATCTTTATCAACTCCACCGATTGTTTCGAAGAATGGGATGAAGTATTTCTTCATGTCGGCTTCAAAATCGCCCGTTGTTAGGAATGGTTCTGCAAAAATAATAGATTTACGAGGGTAATCAAAGCCTGACATGATAATTGGTACTTTGGCTTGGTGTGCCATGTAGTAAAAGCCTGTTTTGAGCTTGCTTACGTTCTTTCGAGTACCCTCTGGAGCAATGGCAACTAAGAGGTTATCATGCTGATTAAATGTTTCAGCTACTTGCTGAACAAAGTTCGTGCTTTTGCTTCGGTAAACGGGTGTGCCACCCAATGCACGGAAAATCCATCCAAATGGTGGCTTGAAAAGTTCGGCTTTACCAAGATATTTTACATCTAAATTTACGGTTGGTCGTGTGCATAGACCAACAAAAAAATCGGAAGTTCTGGCGTGTGGAGCAACCACAAAAAGTCCTTTTTTTAGATGATAAGGTGTATTTATGACCTTCCAACCGAGTAGTCGAAAGATGGTTTTTAATATCCAGTTAAACATAGCATTTGGTGTTACGAATTTGTCTTTATTGTACTTATATTTATACTACAATTTTCTATGATTACTGCGAAATGGAACCTTCTGATGGCTCGGCTCGCCTCACATAAATTATGGTAAATTTTGAATGATAATAAATGGTTTTGGGCTAAAACAAATGACAAAAATAATGAGAGCCAGCCAACCCAAAATCTTTCGTTCGAGGGTCAGTGGTTTTATATCGTAAGTTTTTGGGTGATAAACGCCTAAAAAACGTCCAATCATTAAGCCAAAAGCCAGAAAACCCGAATAGCCTTCTACGGTAGGGAAAAAATAAGAAATTAATAATTGCACAGATACGACTGACAACGCAATGAGCCAGTTGGTCATAATATTATCTGTGATTTTTGAAAAAGATAAATAATTAAATAAGATAAAGGCGACAAATTTTGCGGTTAACTCAAAAAATAGTTGCGTGTCTTTGGTCGTAAATTCGTGGGCATTGAAAAAGCCTAAGCCTGCATAAAAAACAAAACCAGAAAATAGAATTGGCGATACTACATTAAAAGCACGGTCACCGATTAAACCATAAAGAATATGTCCGCCATCGAGTTGTCCGATTGGGAAAAGATTGAGAGCCGTAAAAAATAATGACAAATAGCCTGCAAAAATGATAGGATAGTTGGTGTAAAGATATGGGTGTGGAAGTTCACCAGTTGAGATGTATTGTTCAAAGAAATTGAAGAGCAAACTATCGCCAAGTTTGATAGAAATATAATCAGGGCTTGTTTCGAGAAACTTACCGTATTCGTTGCCATATTGCTTGAAAACTGGGAAAAGTTCAAAAACATAGTCGAGTGGTGGCAGATGCGTAAACCCATACCAAAGTACAAAGAGTGCCGCCACAAAACCTGCCAAAGGCCCTGCAATACCAATATCAAAGTATTTTACACGAGATTGAAGGCGTTCTTTGATACGAATAAAAGCACCGAGAGTTCCAAAAGTCGAACTTAAACCACCCAACCATAAAGGAATATAGTAGGGAAGAGTTACATCAGTTTTATGTTTTTTTGCGGTAAAATAGTGGCCAAATTCATGAATCGTGAGAACTCCAAGAAACGGGACTGAATATTTTAACCCTTCAAAAAACTCGTGCCAACCGAGCGTGTTTTCTCCGAAAAAAAAAGGTCTTCCATAAATCCATTCGGCACCTGTGAGTGTGGCAGAAATAAAGGTAATTATAAATAAAGAAACTTGTATTAGGAGTGTACGTTGCTGATTCATCGGTTAGGTTTGTTGTATGCCACAAAGTAACAACTTAAAATATGTTTTTACAATATTCTACGATAGAAGTAGGTGGCTCAACTAAAATTGTTTGCATTCCGATTCCTTTGGCTGATTCAATGTTGTGTAGGTTATCATCAAAGAAAATAACTTCGTTGGGGCGTAGTTTGTTCGCCCGCAACACTTCATGATAGATTTCGACATCAGGTTTCCACATCCCCATTTCGTAGGAAAGATAGACTTTATCGAATAATAAATCTAAATTTTTTATGCCATGAGCTTTCTTGAGGTAATTGTTGGAAGCCTTAATATGAATGTTATTGGTATTGCTCAGCAAGTAAACAGGGTATTTCTGACGAATATTATGAATTAAATCAATTCTATCAGCAGGAATGTCCAATAAAATGGCATTCCATGCAGTATCAACTTCGTGGTCGGAAAGTGGAAAACCGATTGTCTGACGAATCACTTCTCTGAACTCTTCATCTGTAAACTGTCCGCTTTCATATCTTCTGAAAATTTGGTCTTCAGTGATTCTTTGTTCGATGTAAGCAACAGGCTTGGAGGTAAATTTAGCGAATGTCTGATAGATTCTTTGAAGCTCGATGTTGATAATGACATTTCCGAAGTCGAAGATTACGGCTTTGAATTTCATACAAATTTAGAATAGGATTGTTAGTATTTATGTTTAGTGTCTGTTTAAAAGAAACGTCATGCTTTCAAGAATATTTTATAGAAAAAAAATAGCAGCCAGTTTAGTCTGCTATGGTGTATTAAAATGATGATTTGCAATGCTTGGTTTATAACTCTCCATTTTTCAGCATATTGTAAATCGTTGATTTGCCGATGTCAAGTTTATCGGCTACCAATAAAACATCATCATCGTATTTATTCAAAAAATGGCGAATGATGCGGCGAGTATATTCACGCAACGAAACTTCTTCGAGCAAAAATGCACCTTCTGGCTTAATAGAATTAAAAGTTATGTCGTTTGGAGTAATTAAATCATCGGTCGTCATGACGCATGCCAATTCGATAATTGCTTTTAGCTCACGGATATTTCCAGGGTATGAATAGCTCAAAAGTTTCTGAGACGCTTCGTTGGTAAGACTCAATTTTGATAGTCGATTTTTCTTACAATAATCTTCAATAAAGAATTTTGATAGTAAAATAATATCATTTCCTCGCTCACGAAGTGGCGGCAGTTGTACATTCAGACCAAGCAAACGATAATACAAATCTTCACGGAAATTACCTTTTTGAACTTCTTCTGCCAAATTTCGGTGCGTTGCTACGATGATTCGGCAATCAATCTTTACAACTTGGTTGCCGCCAATTCTTGTTACTTCTTGCTCCTGCAGCACACGCAGAATTTTGGCTTGCATGGTCAATTCCATTTCGCCGATTTCATCTAAAAATAAGGTTCCGCCCGTTGCTTCTTCAAATTTTCCGATTCTGCGGTTCATCGCACCTGTAAAAGCTCCTTTTTCGTGTCCAAATAACTCACTTTCTACCAAATCCTTAGGGATTGCGGCCATATTTACTGCCACAAACGGCATTTTGTGGCGTGCCGAGTTGTGGTGAATCGCTTTGGCTACGAGTTCTTTGCCAGTACCTGTTTCTCCATAAATTGATACATTGATATTGCTTTTTGAGGCTTTTTCCATCAACGCAAATACTCGTTGTAAGGCTGGGCTATTTCCTTTGATGGCTTTATCGAATTCATATTTTTCACGAACTTCTTCTCGTAATTGCGAGATTTCAGCTCGTAATTGCTGCGTTTCTTTGATTTTTAAAATCGAATTCCACAAACGCTCCTTTGTGTTTTCGTCTTTTACAATATAGTCATAGGCTCCGTTTTTGAGCAATTGAACTGCCGTAGCAATGTCTTCTTGTCCAGAAATAATAATTACAGGAATCTCAGAATATTCTTTCTGAATACGCTTCAAAACCGTTTCACCGTCGATGTCGGGCAATGAATAATCGAGCGTAATGGCAATCGGTCGTCGGTAGAGATTGTCCAGTAAACCTTTGCCTGTCTCGAATCTTTCAACGGTGTAGTCAGGATTGAGGGTTAGATGATATTCGAGCATTGCTCCGTAAAAGACATCATCTTCTACAATAAAAATAGTCTGTGTAGTATTCATTTGTTGTTCAACCAAATCTCATTCAATTTCCATAAAATATTTTTTATTTCCAAATTATGGAAATTGTAAATTTTGTAACAAGATGTAAATATTTGATAGTTAGTATTTTATGGAATTTATAAAGGCTGGCAAAAGAATTGAAGCAAAGTGAATATCTCAACAGAGATGGGAATCGTAAGAAAAAATAACTCTTTAATAATTGACAATATCGAAAGACTTTTGGGGGTAATAAAGCCCTATTACAGCGAAATATTTGAATTCTTTTTGTGTGGTAGCCTAAAAGAAGTCAAAGGATTTTCAAAAATGGCTATTTCTCAATGCCATCGTAACTAATTTGAATTTGCCAGATGAAGATGGCAAGTCGTTTATTGATTATTTAAAAACATATTCAAACGCAAGAGTCAAATGTAGAAGTAGATGGAAGTTTAATTAATGATTCGGGCTTGAAAAGTGAAGAAAATTTGTTGGATGCTCAAAAGTAGAAATCGGCTTTTTTGAAATGTAAAAATGACCTAAGAATCACGAGATTAGAAGCTTGCATACGAAATAAGAGTATCAACGAGATTTCACAGTTAAATAAGAAATGATATACAATAGCAAATCACAGAATTTCAGTGCACGAAGTTGAAAAATTAACGAAACATGAATCGGCTGCCAGATTTTTAGTTTCTTCAGGCTTGATAGGGAGTAAAGTGAGGTCAAGGCGAATAAATTATCAGCCAAAGAGCGTCAATATTTAGCCAATACGTATGTTGACTCCCACAATTGAATTTGACATTTATACCTTAACTTAATACACAATTGATGTAATAAATACTATAAAAAACAAATTTCGTATTTTCAGAAAACTACCAAAAGTTTTTGTGAACATAATAAAAGCGGCTTTCTGTATAAAGAAAGTCAAACAAACATTTTTACACACACCACACGAAGTTTAAGTAATCAATATATCAATAGGGTTGAAAACCTGTCCTACAACTATGAAAATCGGTATCGAAGCACAAAGAATTTTTCGTATAGAGAAACATGGAATGGATATATATGCACTCGAATTAATCAGAGCGATTCAGCAATTAGATACACAAAACGAATATGTTGTTTTCGTAAAACCTGATAAAGATGTATGTTTATATCGAAGCAAAAACCTCAAAATTGTTGAAGTAAAAGGTAAAACTTACATAGATTGGGAACAGATTTCGTTGCCAAAAGCGATTAAACAACAAAACATAGATTTGATGCACTTTACCTCAAATACAGCTTCGGTCAATATCAAATGTCCGTTTATTCTGACACTGCATGATATTATTTATTTGGAGAAATTATACTCAAAAGGTTCGTCATATCAGATTGTTGGGCATTTTTATCACCGTTGGAATGTGCCAAAAATGGCATCAAAAGCCGAATACATACTGACCGTTTCTGAGTTTGAAAAAGTACAAATTCAAAAAGAACTTGGTATAAAATATACGAAACTAAAAGCAGTGTATAGTGCTTATAATCAAAACTTTAGAATGATTAAGGATGATGCAGCTTTGGAGCGAGTAAGAGTAAAATACAAATTGCCTTATGATTTTATTTTCTTTTTGGGCAATAAAGCAATCAACAAAAACATGAAACGAAGTTTAGAGGCGTATGCCGAATATGTAGATGAAACATTGACACCAATTAAGTTAGTAATTGCCGAAAGTTCGGAAAGCGACATTATGCAATTACTATCAAAAATCAATCGAAAAGATATTTTCAAACACATTCTTCTTATGAGTTATGTGCCGCATTCAGAAATCCCATTTATTTATAATTTAGCTACTTTGTTTTTGTATCCATCTCTGCGAGAAAGTTTCGGAATTCCAATTGTTGAAGCAATGGCTTGCGGAACCCCCGTGATTACTTCAAACACCAGTGCAATGCCCGAAGTAACCGAAGATGCTGCAATGCTGGTCAATCCGTTTGATGTGGAATCAATTACACAAGCAATTAAAAAGGTTTTGAACAATCAAAAGCTATATAATCGTCTGAAATACAAAGGCTTAAATCGTGCAATGGCATTTTCCTGGGAAAACGCCGCTCAAAAAACGATGCAGCTCTATGAAAAGGTTTTAAACCCATCATTGATTTTAACCTATAAATAATTTAACAATGAAAATATTAAAAATGCTATTCTGAATCTTATTTTGGAATCACTTTTTGCCTATATCGCTTACAGAATCATGATTTGGATGGTGGTAAAAATAAAGGCCGTTCTTATTAAAAAAGCCTACTTTGATTATCAATGTCTGTCTAAGTAACTATCTTGGGAACCGCTTACAATGAGCAAAATTATATCGAATATTAAATCCAAAAAATCATTTTATCTGGTTTCATTTATTACCCAAATTTTGTTTTAAGTAATGGGATTTTTAGGCTTTTATTACGAAAAAAAAAGCTAAAAAAGTGGAGGTAGTATATGTGTTCAATTATTTTTCAATGCTAAATTATTCGATTTTGGGAGGTAAAAAAAACTTTAAAATATGGTTCGGGGAAAAGTTGTTAGAGCGTCACGTTTAACAACACCCCCAGTAAAATTTGCAAAGTTGTTCGACACAATAGGCTTTTTTGGGAGATTGTTTTTTTCCAAAATTAAGATGAAAGTCCAAATTGTGGATAGTTTTTGATTTTATTACTATTGATTATCAGTTATTTATGTATTTGGTATAATTTCTGATTGATAGATGGTACATTTGAACCCCTCAAAAATGTATTTTAATAAAGTCACCGAAATAACTCAAGATAAGATTGATAATCTTAACAAAAGTAACAACTTTTTGCTGATATTTATTGCTGAAAAGTCTGCTACCGAAGCTACTGCTTTAATTGATTTGTTAGGTAGCAACGGAATTAAATTTTTCGGTGGCATTTATCCCACAATTATTGAAGATACAACGAATCATCATCATGGATTTATATTTATTGAAGTGCCTCATGTAAAAGAGATTATTACGTTTTCAATGAAAGACGAATCTACTTTCAAAGAGATTGAAAATCTTGAAGGTATCAATACCGCTATGTTATTGATTGATGCAATGGTTTCAGAAACCGATTTACTGCTCAAAAAAGTTTATGGGTTGCTCAATAATCAGATAAATATTATAGGCGGGGGAGCTGGATTTATGAGTTTCAAGCAGCAACCATGTATTTTTACGCAAGATGGCATATTTGATGATGGGGCGATTTTAGCTCTAATGACTAATAAAAGTAAAATTGGGGTAAAACATGGTTGGGAAGTATTTGCGGGGTCGTTTATTGCTACATCGACTGAAAAAAACATTATCAAAGAGCTCAATTGGCGACCTGCATACGAGGTTTATAAAGAAGTGATTGAGGCAAATTCTGCAAATGAGTTTACCGAAACTAATTTTATCGATATTGCCAAGATTTTTCCATTTGGTATTTATAAAGAAGCAGCAGAATTTGTGGTTAGAGACCCGATTGCTATCAACGATGACGGCGGAATTATTTGTATTTCGGAAGTACCCGAAAATTCAACTTTGCAAATTCTGACAGCAGACCCTGAAAAATTGATTCTTGCCGCTCGTGAAGTAGCTATACAAACGTACCACGAAGAAAATGTCGCAAATTATTTAATGATTTTCAACTGCATCACCCGTGTGATGTATCTCGACAAAAAGTTTGAAGATGAACTAACCGCTATACGAGATGTCTATAAGAGAGAACAATGCAAGATAAGAGGCGTATCAACCTTGGGCGAGATTGCATCTTCGGGCATGGGATTTGTAGATTTCTACAATAAAACAATCGTAGCAAGTAGCCTTTATAACTAAATGGAAGCTGGAAAAAAAATTGATGTTGCCCGTGAGATTGCACTCTTGTATGAGTTATCGCTTTCGATTGGCAATTCGCTTGACTTAAAAAGGAATTGTGCTGACTTCCTGAGAGTTTGGATGCGTCAGAAAAATATTGATTTTGGCTCTATTTGGTTTAAAAATAGCATTCTAAACCTGCCAAATGCCGAATATTTTACTTTAATCTATGCAAATCCTGAATTTAGTACTGACAAAAAAAAGATTACACTTAACCACTATTTTATGAGTCATCTCGAAGGAAATGGCGGTGTATGCGTTAAAAGTGATACGCCCCATTTTCAAGAGATAATTACCGAAAAAAACATTATTAATGGTTGTTATTGGATTTTACCATTGCCTGAATTAGGCTTCATAAAATTCTATTTTAGTCCAAACAATCGCTCTCAAGTTGCTTTTGATTCAAGTGTAGTAAAAAGGGCAAGTAAAGTAATCCGTAAGTTTAGTGTTACTTTGCAATCTTGCTTACTACACAATCGTGTTATTGGCTATCAAGAAGAACTCAAAAAGCTCGCTGTTGTTGCCGAAAAAACCGACAATGCCATTGTTATTTCTGACTCAAAAGGCCGAATCGAATGGGTAAATGAAGGTTTTAGTCGTATTTCGGGCTATGTTTTAGAGGAAGTAAAGGGCCGAACACCAGGCGAGCTTCTGCAAGGAAGTGAAACCAGTCTCGAAACTAAAAAATTTATTAGTGAGCAACTTCGTCAAAGAAATAGTTTTAGGACCGAAATTTTAAATTATTCTAAGACTGGTCAAAAATACTGGGTTGAACTCTCTATCCAGGCAATTTACGATAATGATGGCAAGCTAACCAACTTTATTGCGGTTGAATCTGATGTTACCGAAAGGAAAAACTATGAGTCTGAGCTTCAGCAAGCCAAAGAAAAAGCTGAAGAAGCAAGCCGAATCAAGCAAGAATTCATGGCAGTTGTTAGTCATGAGATTCGTACACCCCTTAATGCCATCATGGGTATGACTAACTTGATTCAGAGAACTAATCTTAGTCCGTTACAATCAGATTATATCAATACTGTGCAGATTTCGGCCGATAATCTGCAAGGAATTATTAATTCGATTTTAGATTTTTCTAAGATTGAATCAGGTAAAATGGCTTTGCAGAAGATTCCGTTTAATCTTAAAAAAATCCTGCAAAATATTGTCAATAGCAATGAGTTTAAGGCCGAACAAAAAGGTATTGGTTTATTCTTGAAATTCGACGAAAAACTAAACATTACACTCCTCGGTGATTCAATTCGACTAAGCCAAGTTTTACTCAATTTAGTGAGCAATGCTATAAAATTTACTGACGTAGGTAGAATAACTATCGAAGCCCGTTTGGTGACGAGAATGAATAATGCTCTTGTTGTAGAATTTAATGTGATTGATACTGGAAAAGGGATTTCGCCCGAAAAACACAAATTGATTTTTGATAGTTTCACGCAAGAAGATTCGAGTATCAGCCGAAAATATGGTGGAACAGGCTTGGGTTTGAGTATATCTAAGCAGTTAGTAGGGCTAATGGGCGGAGATTTACGAGTAAAAAGCGAACTTGGTGAGGGAACAACATTTTCGTTTGTGGTTGGTTTTCCGATTAGTCAAGAGCCAATCGAAGAAGCCAAACAAAACAACCTTTCGAGTAATTTATTAATAGAAAAAAAGGTTTTGTTGGTAGAAGACAACACCATGAATCAGTTTTTTGCTCAAAAACTATTGGAAGGTTGGGGAATGAAAGTAGACATTGCTCAAAATGGCCGAGAAGGTGTCGAAAAATTTAGAGCAAAATATTATGATTGCATTTTGATGGATATTCAGATGCCCGAAATGGACGGTTTTCAAGCGACCAAAATTATAAGAGCAGAAAGTACAAAAGTGCCAATTATAGCCTTGACAGCATTGGTTATTGATGAAGAAATCGAACATTTCAGCAGAGTTGGCATGAATGATTATATTGCCAAACCGTTTGTGGCCGACGAACTCATGCAAAAATTAATAAAGCACGTCACATCTACCCAAAGTTATTCGATAAGTTCGCCCAAAGTGAAGGCAGAAGAGACCGAAAAACTCTATAATAATCAGCTTTTAAGCCAAATGATGAAAGGAAATATTGTTCAGATTCGTCAGATGGAAGCCCTTTTCGTGCAGCAATCACAAGATGCCATACGTCAGTTTGGTGAATTTTATATCCAACAAAACTACAAACAAATCGGACTGTTGGCACATAAAATAAAAGCCTCGATTGATATGCTACAAATAATTCTGCTCAAACAACCAATAAGGCAATTGGAGGTACTTGGTAAGCAAGAAAAAGATTCGCCCGAGATGGCAACTTTGATAAAACTTACGATTGATGTATTACAAACAGTTTGCGACGAAATCTTACAATCACATCAATCAGACAACCACTCGTTTCAATCCTAACAAGTTTATTATTGGCAACCAGAAGAAAGTTATTGGCGAGCTACCGTTTAGGTAGCTATCCTACAAAATTATTTTAAATCATCGCAATTTTACAAAATTTGCATAAGTCTTGGAATCACTGATATTTCGAGCATCAAACATTTCGCTACATTAATTAGCTAATATACTAAAGAAAGTTCATATTAAATTAGTATGGCTGCTGAGGGCGACTAATTGGCACCATTTCTTTTACAGAAAGAGCTTTTTTACCGCTGATTTGTTGCAGACTCTAATTTTTTTAATTCTTTTTCAACCAAACTAATTTTTCGATTAAAGATGTTTTCAATTTCACCGAAAGCTTCCTTAATTATGTTAAAATCTTCGCCATTTTTGGCCATTTTCTCTAAAACTTGAAGTCTTTGCGTAATTTCAGGTAAACCAACCATCGTAAAGGATGGTTTGAGTTGATGAGCTAACTTCCCGATTTCAATAATTTTTTGTTCTTCAATCAATGGCTTTAAAAGTTCAAACTGACTGGGTACAGTTTTCACAAAAAGTCCAAACATATCGGCGGCATATTTACGGTCATTGCCATAAATCTTTGAAAGATAATCAGCTTTGAGTGTTTCTTTTTCTTCCACAATTATGGTATCTGATACTGTCGTTGTATTTTCTTGATTTTTGCTAATTTTTCGATTCGGATTTAAAGAAAGTATTTGTTCTAAAACCTCGCGG
>JAIYBU010000226.1 GCA_027488335.1 Cytophagaceae bacterium | reverse complement strand
CTGCAAGAAGAAGAAAAAAAACATCTGAATTGTGTTTTGTTGATTTTTGGGTAAGCCACAAGCCATTGTTAAATAGGTTAGTAGTAAAATTGAAAAGTGTTTTTTCATGCTTTAGTTTTTTAGTGTTTAAGATTTATAAAGAATGTACAGTTGACAAAAATAGTGTTGTATCAAGAACGTCCAATTTGGACGTTCCTACGCATAAATTCTACAAAATTCATTTAATTTTCTCGAAATACTCCATTGCTTTCAACTCAGTTGCTGCCTGCATTTGAATAGTAGTTGGGTAAAGTTCGGCCCGCAAACTCCGATAAAGCTCAACGGCATTGGCTAAACTTTCCAAGAGTGATTCACGATTATATACAGGAATCGTATTTCGGAGTGCCGCAAAATCTTCGGCCAATAATTGTGTTTCCACTTTACGAACACCTCTCGGCAAATTGCCGTTTTTGATGTGCAACAATGGCCCCAAAACAACCATTCGCACAAAACCCATGAAATCAAGAGCTTCGGTGTATTCTCCTCGTCCGATTTTTAGGAGAGCATAATGTACCCAAATCCAAAAACGGTCTTCGAGCCATTGATAGTCGGGATAAGGAAACTGATAAGTTGTTTGTTCGATTACTTTGCTGTAATTGTCCGTCAGTATCGAGTAAAATAACGGGGTTTTCGATGCGATGTACAAACTCTTCGATGGTCAGAAACTTAATATCAACGTGGAGTAAGGGATTATCGTACAAGCAAATTAATACTCGTGGTTCGCCTACGTGTTCGCCCGTGAAGCCCGATAGAAAATTACCCAGTTTTTGAGCAAAAGCAATCATCAACGATTTATCTTGTGAGATTTTTTGCTTCGTTACCAGTACCAAATCAAGGTCTGAAAACTCATCCATTTCATTCGTAAGCCACGAACCCGCTACGGCTAAGCCAATTACAGATTCATCGTTTTGGAGAATACTTACGCATTTTTGGGCAAATTCCTGCTGTATGGTCATATTATTTGTTAGATTTCATCACCAAAATTAAAGAAAATATCTCGCCTAAATCAATTTTAAACCTCAATTAATCGCTTTATCGACCGTATTAATCTCAAAATTTTGTTCACCCCAAATGTTCCTTATATCTTTAGCCTTCACCAAACTAAATATATTTATATTGTATGAAAAAACTCCTACCTATTGTTACTCTTAGTATGTTTTCGTTGGGCGTTGCCAATGCTCAAGAAGAGAAAATTGATATAGAAACAACCAAGAAAATTCGTCAAGAAGGGCTTCAAAATTCCAAAGTAATGGACATCGCTTTTAATCTAACCGATGTCAATGGCCCACGTTTGCAAGGCTCGCCAGGCTATATGAAAGCCGCTAATTATGCGAAAGGAAAGCTATCAGAGTGGGGCTTAGAAGAGGCCAAACTCGAAGCATGGGGCGATTTTGGAAAAGGGTGGGAACTCACAAAAAGTTACGTAGCCATGACCGCTCCGTATTACCGACCTTTAATTGCCTACCCAAAAACATGGACGGCTGGTACAAAAGGAAAACTAAAATCGGCTGAGATTTTATTAATTGATGAAACCGATACGCTCGGCCTTGAAAATTATCGTGGCAAACTGAAAGATAAAGTGATTTTGCTCTATAAAAACGATAAAATTCAACCCTCTTTCAAGCCTGATGCGAGCCGTTATACCGATGAAGAATTAGAAAAAATGGCTGCCGCAACACCAACCACTACGACTGCACCCGATACGGCTTTCCGCTCCATGATGCAGGCGATGCGTAGAACCAATATGCTTTCTACAAAAACCAAAGATATGGCTAAAAAAGAAGGTGCTTTGGCACTTTTAAGTATGAGTGCCAGAGGAAAAGACGGTACATTGTTTGTGTCGGGTGGAGGGTCGTACAAAGCAACTGACCCAGAAGGTTTACTTGATATTATGTTGGCTGCCGAAGATTATTTATCGCTTTGTCGATTGACGAAAGCGGGTATTCCAGTAAAATTGGAGTTAGATGTAAAAACAAAATTCTATACCGAAGATTTGAAAGGCTATAATGTTTTGGCCGAAATCAAGGGAACAGACCCAAAACTAAAAGAAGAAGTAGTAATGTTGGGAGCTCACCTCGATTCGTGGCAGAGTTCGACTGGAGCAACCGATAATGCTGCGGGTTCAGCGGTGATGTTGGAGGCCATTAGAATCTTGAAAACGTTGGGTGTTCAGCCACGTCGTACCATCAGAATTGCTCTTTGGAGTGGTGAAGAACAAGGACTTTTTGGTTCGAGAAATTATGTGAAAAATCATTTAGCCGACCCGAACGATGCTAAGAAAAGCAACGCCGAAGGCGAAAAAGTAGCAGCTTATTTCAATGTTGATAACGGAACTGGTAAAATCAGAGGCATTTATTTGCAAGGAAACGAAGCGTGTCGCCCGATTTTTACGAAATGGTTTGAGCCTTTCCATGATTTAGGAGCAAAAACAGTCACGATTAGAAACACGGGCGGAACCGACCACCTTTCGTTTGTGGGTGTTGGTATTCCTGGGTTTCAGTTTATTCAAGATGAAATCGAGTATAACACTCGTACGCACCACACAAACATGGACTCATACGACCATCTTCAACCCGAAGATTTGAAACAAGCGGCAACTATCGTGGCTTCGTTTGTCTATAACGCCGCCATGCGTGACGAAAAATTACCGAGAAAGAAATAATAATTTTAGATGCCAAAACGACCGCCTTGAATTTATATCTTGGCGGTCGTTTTTTTAAGGCAATCACTTCTCCAAAAGTCTCATTTTCAGAATCGGATAAGGTTTATTGCAGCCATCGAGTGGCGTGCGGTCGTACTGTACAAAACCTAATTTTTGATAGAATCCAACCGCACTCACATTATCTTCGTTGACATCTACTTCATTGACTTTGCGTTGCTCAATCGCATAGTTAGTCATAGATTTTCCTAAGCCTTTGCCAATATAGTCGGGTTTTAAAAATAGCATTTCGAGTTTTTGTTCGGCTATCCCCATAAATCCAACAAGCTGATTTTCGTCAGAAAAAGCACAATACACCTCAAATTCATTGAAATCTATCTCATTTACTAACGATTTATAAAACTCTATATCTGCTTCGCTCAAAAAAAGATGCGTCGCTCTGACTGAGCTTTCCCAAACCTCAATTATTTCATTGCGGTAGCTATCTTCGTAAGGCTTTAAATTCATGATTTTTAATCAATAACCATTTTATAAACATTGGTTTCTCGTTTATTGAAGCCCACTCTCGGATAAAGTTTATTAGCTGCAATTCGGCTTGGGTGCGAGGTAAGCATCAATAATTTTACGTTTTTTGTTTTCACAAATTCGATGGCGTGTTGCACCAATTTTTCGCCGATACCTTGCCCACGATAGGTATCATCTACTACTACATCTTCAATCCAAGCTTTTTTGCCAGTTGGGCTGTAATACATGCCTACGGTTATCATTCCCATCATATTTTCAGCCTCATCATACGCCAAAAACAAATGGCTGTTTTCTGAGGCTACGAGAGCCGTAAGTGTTTCAGTAGAAGCTGTGTAGGGCTTAGTTACAAGCAAATCAATGAAACGTTGAATGGCTGTTTGTATGGCTGGCGTAAGGGTACTTATTTCTTTGATAGTCATGTTTTTATTTTTCAAGATGGATATAATTGTTTAAGCGACTGCACCGAAACCTCAATCAACTCATTAAGTACTTCAAGATTAATATCTGAAAGTTTTTTTACATAAATACAGCCTTTGCCAGATTTAGTTTTACCCAGTTTGGGTAGTAAATCTTCTCTTTGCTCGGCTGGTAAATGAAGATACAGAGAAATAGCCGTGGCTCGTGGCGAAAATGCAGCAATTGGAGCATCTCCTTCGTGTCGGCTGGCGTATTTATAATGATAACTTCCAAAGCCAATGATACTTGGTCCCCAAAGAACAGCCTCAAAACCAGTTTGCTTCTTGAAAATATCTACCAGTTGAAAGACATCATTACGTTTAGCTTCATCGGTGATTTGATTGATGAAATCGCTGACGTTGGTCTTAGTTTCGGTGGTTTTGTTAGTTGCCATACTTTTAAAGAGAAAAAGTTTTCAGACCTAAATTAACAAAAAACCTCTGCATACCAAAATATACAGAGGTTTAATCCTAATTTTAAAACAAACCATTGAACGTTGCCAATTAACTGTAAAACCAGTGACGCCCAAAAACTCAATCCCAATCTTTTACTTGTCCAACGGCAGCAAGCTGCACATTAACAATTTCATTGGTTTTCTGATTTATCAAAAAAGCGATAATCTGACAATTTTCTTTTACTTGGATGCTACTCGGTAAGGTTATTTTAAAAAGTTTCTTGTAAACCTTCGCTTTTTTACTTGCTGCCGCAGGAATATTCAAACCTCCAATTAAGGGTGCGATGGCATCACGAGCTACGTTTTCGTGCAGAATATTTTCAATCATTGATGGCAAACTATATGCTTCATATTTTTGAAACAGCGTATTTCTGCTGGCATAATTAGCCTGTGGAAATCCCGCTACTTTGTCTTCAACCAAATACATTCCCAGACCGTAAGTTTCGTCAGTTGGAGTTTGTACTTTTACATGACTCAAAATAGTTAAGTCATTGCCATTTAGGGTGCTTTCAATCGCAATTCCTACCGTTAGTTTTTCAGTTTTTAAAAGGTCGGTTACATTGGCTGCCCAATCGCTTTCACCAATAATGAAAGTGCTTCCTACAATCGACTTTCTACGATTAACCATGCCCGAAGGCCAAGCAGGATATCCATATTTATTCTTTAATGGTGTAAAAACTTTGCTTTTATCGGCTGTCATTTCATCATCATAATGAACCTCAACACTTATCACTCTCGGATTTACAGTTAGTTTTTTAGATGTTTCTTTGGCTAACGGACACCAACCGCACCAAGTACCCGAATGCTCTTCCATCAAAATTTTTCGTGTAAAATCCTGTGGAACTTTGGTCGAAACTTTACTCGCATAGTCATATTTACAGCTACAATCATCTTCGGTGGCAGTTAATTTGAAATTTGTAGCAGCGGCATCCGTACACCCAATGGCGGGGTCGGTCGAAGAAGGCTCAGTAACAATAAGAGGTTCTGGTTCGGAGATTGTTTTTCGGGTACACTGTAAGAAAATAAGCATCCCAACAATCAAGATAATTGCCTGACGGAGTGATTGTTTCATTGAGGTTTGTGTTTTTCCTGAAAACAATTACAAAAATCATGCCTCACAATGTTTGGCATTAGAATTGCATTTTTGTGTATAAATGAAAGCTATGACCACAGGCATACAGATAGAGATTAGTAAGATATACAGCATAAGACTCAAAACTTTGTGCCTTTGTGCCTGTACTACTTTATGCTTCTTCACTACTTTCGCACAGAAATCCTTGCCCGATGTTGCCATCAAAGATTTGCAAGGACAAAGAGTTTTAGCGAAACAGTTTGGCGAAAGTTCACAACCAACTATCATAAGTTTTTGGGCTACTTGGTGCAAGCCCTGCCTACAAGAAATCAATGCTATTAATGAAAGTTTGGAAGATTGGAAAACTAAAAATAATGTCAGATTTATAGCTATCTCGGTCGATGATAGTCGTAGTAAAAGCCGTGTACTAACGCTTTTAAATAGCAAAAAGTGGCAATTTGAAGTATATATTGACGAAAATGGTGATTTGCAACGAGCTTTAAATGTCTTGAATGTACCGCATACGTTTGTGCTGGATTCCAAAGGTAAAATCATTTACCAACATACTTCCTACGCTTCGGGCGATGAAGAAACCTATATCGAAGCCATCCGAAAAAGCAAATGAGAAAAGTCTTTTTATTGATAGACCATTTAATAGTTATCCCATTTGTAGGCTGGGCTTTCAAGTACCGTCAGCTAAAGTGGACGGTAATAAAAAAAACGCTGATTAGTCTTTTTGTAGTTTTTGTTTTAATCTTTCCATCGCAGGTTCGGGGGCAGTTTTCTGGTAGTTTTCAATCTGATTTTCAACGATATACCAACGATAATTCGTTGATGTATGAGCAATTGGAGTCAAAAATTGCTTCAAATAATTATCTCACGCTACAAGGTCAGTACCGAAAGTTTAGAGCAGGTGTAAGATATGAGGCTTATCTTCCGCCGTTGTTGGGGTATCCGTTTAATTTAGAAGGTCGAGGTTTGGTTAATAAATACCTTACTTACCAAAACAAGAAAATTACGGCAACAGTTGGGAATTTTTATGAGCAGTTTGGTAGCGGGATGATTCTCCGCACACAAGAACAACGTTTTTTGGGCATGGATACTTCACTCGATGGTTTTCAGCTAAAAGGCAATCCGACCAAAAAATATGCAGTAAAATTGATAGGAGGGAAGCAAAGATTAGGTTTCAAACACGCCGATGGACTGGTAATTGGTCTTGATAATGATTTTAGGTTTAGCAAAGACTCGGCCATTAATCAATGGAGCGGAGGACTAAGTTTTGTGAATAAAAACGAATCTTACGATGGTATTCTGACCAGCGTGAAACCCAACATTTGGGCGGTTGGCGGACGACTGAATTTTCAGCGAAGTAATTTTAGTTTTTCTACCGAATATATCACAAAATCGGCTGATGCCACGCCTGCAAATCGCTATATTACTCGTCGAGGTTCGGGTTTGTTACTGACCAGTAATCTTGATTTTAAAAAACTTTCGTTGGCATTGAACCTCAAACGCATTGAAAACTTTGATTTTCGCAGCCAACGCTCCGAAACCCTCAATAATGCACTACTAAGCTTTATTCCAGCCACTACAAAACAACATTCATATCGACTCCTGACGCTTTATCCGTACGCCTCACAAGTGATGGGTGAAGTAGGTGGGCAAATCGACATAGTTTATTCACCCAATAGCACAACTACTATCACGAGTAATTTTGCGGCACTAAACGGCCTCAACAAAAAAACAATTGAGGGCAAAGAAGGTTATACCAGTAGTTTCTTTGAGATTGGTAAAGAAAAATATTATAGAGATTTGAATGTAGAGTTTGAGAAAAAATGGTCGAAAAAAATTAAAACCAACATGGTTTTTGTTTATATCAATTATAATAAGGGTCAGATTTTAGGTACTTATCAAGAAATGGTAAAGTCTTATACGTTTATTTTTGATGGGGCATACAAGTTTTTGAAAAAAAGAGCTTTACGCTTTGAATTACAATATCTCACTACCAAACAGGACAAAGGAAACTGGGCAATGAGTTTGTTAGAATACAGTGTTTCTCCAAAATATTTTTTCTATATTTCAGATGAAATCAACTACCGAAACTTTAGCTTTGAAAAAGCAACGCACTATCCAAACATAGGTTCGGCTTTTAGTTATCAATCATACCGAATCTCAGTCGGTTACGGTCGTCAGCGTGAAGGGCTTTTGTGTGTGGGTGGTATTTGTCGGCTTACTCCCGCTTACACGGGCTTTAGTGCATCGCTCACGAGTAGCTTTTGATAGAGAAATGTGAATAATTCAATGAGAATAATTAAGATTTTATGCTTACTGTTGGTTCTGGTGGTGGAAGTATATTCTCAAAAACTCCTGACGCTCAGCCCCGAAAAAGTAAGTTTTTCTCCAAGTTTTACCATTGTCAATGTGACGGATGCTCGCTCACAACGAGAAAATATTGGTCAAGCCTTTATTTCTGCTTCTCAGAAAGAACCCATTAATTTTAAAGTAGGAACTGAAATCGCTATCAAGAAATTTCTTACGCAATCATTAGTTAATAGAGAAACCCCACTTCTGCTCCGATACCGAATTCTTGATTTCAAAATAACCGAATCAAAGCTGCCAAATGGCAACTTCACAGGGCAGATTCAACTTAAAGTAGCTTATGACCGAATCGGTAAAAAAGATACTATTTTTCTTACTGAAACAACCATTAGCACTTCGTTTATACGTTCTGACCCCCAGATGTCCACCACCAAATACGAATCAATTTTAAATTCTATATTTATTAAATCACTTGAATATTTTGATAAATGGCTTACGTTAAATGGCAGTAAACACGAAGCTCTAATCAAAGGGGTGAAGATTATTTTTATGCCTGAAAACGAAGTGAATGATAACGATACCATTTATTACCATACTCGAAAAATCAATTGGGATGATTTCAGAGGGAAACCAACAAATACCCGATATGGTGCAGCAATCTTTGCAAATTTTGCCTATACTGCCAGCTTTCAAGTGATTGATGGCTATATTGTAGCTAAAGTTTCGACCAAAACTTATATGGTGCGAGGAATGTCTTGGGCTTTGCCTACTTCACTCAATGATTATGCTTTGGCTCACGAACAGCTACATTTTGATATTGCTAAACTCGTTACAGAGCGTTTCAAAAAGAAAATTGCTTCCATGCAAGCCGATTTGGTAATTGATTTGAATAGTATGATTCAGTATGAATACTTAGAATCGTACCGTGAAATGAATCAGCTACAAAAACAATATGATTTAGATTCTAACCATAGTCTTTATAGACAAGGGCAAGTTGATTGGGAGATAAAAGTAAAAAAATGGTTGAACGAAAATAGTCGTTAATGCTGAAGAATTCTTGAAATAATACAAAATTGACAATATTTTAAGAATAATGACTATATTTGTGGTCATTATTCAACGAAATAGAGTATTTACTGATGCGAAGTCGTGTTTTGTTTTTTGTCTTATTATTCGTCAATTTTGCTGGATTTGCCCAAATAACCGTTAATCTGCCGTTATCAAGAAGCGTTTTTCAAAGAGACAATAACAATACTTCAAATATCTATATATCGGGTATTTATGAAGATGTTATCGAAAAGATTGAGGCCCGACTCATACCTGTGATAGCGGGACAAGGGGTAGCTACTGATTGGACTACCGTAGTCGACAAACCTCAGAATGGTTCATTTGTTGGCTCAATAAAAGGAACTGGCGGTTGGTATCAGCTACAAGTAAGAGGTTGGAAAAATGGAGCGGTTGTTTCGCAATCGACAGTCGAAAAGGTTGGTATCGGAGAAGTATTTTTAATAGCTGGCCAATCAAATGCTGAAGGAAAACGAAATTTTGGAGAAAAAGCCTCAGTCGATGACCGTGTAAATTGTTTTGATTATCAGAAAATAGATTTTTTAGACGAAATACCTCCTTTTCAGAGTTTTTCTCACATTGAGCGGACTTCCTCTATTGCTCCACGTGGGCAAGGAACATGGTGTTGGGGTGAGTTAGGTGATTTATTGGCCAAACGTTTGAATGTACCAATCATGTTTTTCAATGCAGCCTACGAAGGCACAAGTATCGAAAACTGGTATAGTAGTTCGATTGGTGTAGCTACTAAGCACCCATTTTTTCAGTTTACCTTTCCGAATCAAACTCCTTATTCTTATTTACGAATTTCATTACAATATTATATTTCCCAACTGGGCTTGCGTTCGGTTTTGTGGGAACAAGGAGAAGCTGAATCTGAACTTAAAACTACTCAAGAATACTATGCAACGGCTCTCAAACGAATCATTGATAAAAGCCGTTTAGAATCTGGTAAAAAAATAAGTTGGATGATTGCTCGTACCTCTTTATTTAAGACCAATCAGATTTATCCGACCGCTATAAGTGCACAAAATAGTATTATTAATCCTGCTGATTATATCTTTGAAGGTCCCTATACTGATTCTATTCAAGTGCCTCGCCCAGAAGGGGTACATTTTACAGATTCGGGTATTTCAGATTTAGCAAAGGCTTGGGATGCCAAAATGAACACACGTTTTTTTAGTCAATCCGTTCCATTTCTGCCTTCGGCAATTATTCCATTAAATGTTTCTTGTCAGGTATCTGATAAAGTTACGCTGAGTTTGCCTACTTCGTATAGTTTACAAAAATGGTCGAATAATCTTACCTCTTCTACTTTATCGGCATCGACAGGTTTATATAGTAGTGTTGTAAGAGACCAAACAGGTAATTATTTCTTTACATCGACCGTTGATGTTAAAAAAGTATTTCCGACCGCAAAACCGTTTATTTATGCGAAGAAAAGTCCATTTTTCTGTGAAGGAACGAGTACTGATTTACTGACCGATAGCCCCGATTATCCTTCGTTTGTGTGGAATACTGGCGAAACCCAAAAACAAATTACTGTAAAAAATACAGGCTCATATAGTGTACGAGGCATAAGTGCCACAGGCTGTGCATCGCCCGAATCGAATATTATACAAACTCAAACATTATCATTACCAGGAAAACCTGTGATTTACCAAAGTGATGTAGCAGTTTGTGAAGGGAATACCGTTACATTGGCATCGACAAGTTTGAAAGAAAGTGTGTGGAGTACCAACGAAAATGCACCCGTTATTACGCTTCGTACAGCAGGTGATTACAGAGTTACGGTGCGACAAAAAGACGAAAATGGCTGTTTTTCGGTAGATTCAGAACCAGCAATTTTTGCTATAAAACCTCGCCCCGAAACTCCCGAAATTACACAAGTAGGAGCATATACGCTACAAGCAACACAAAAAACGGAAGCAACTGATTTGACTTACGAATGGAAACAAGATGGTAATATCTTACCAAACAAAACTGGCTTTTTGAAAACAAGTAATCAAAGTTTTATTACCGTTACGGCACTTAGAAACTTTACAGTATCAAATAAGACCCTTACTTGTCGGTCAAATCTTTCGGGAGCATATTCATTTGTACCAAATACCGAATTATCGGGTATTATAGTGTATCCAAACCCAACGCCAAACGGTGTAGTTACGCTTGAAGCAAAAGAAAACGTAGAAAATTCGTTACTTGTAGTGTTTAACGAAAAAGGGCAATTTGTTTATTCGGCTTCGGTTCCTAATCTGTCGGAGCGTCGCTCCATTGATTTATCGCATTTGAACTCTGGAAAATATGTGTTGAAGTTTAGCTATGGTGCTTTTGTAGAGACTAAAAGTATTGTAATAGCGAAGTAATTAGCCTAAACCTGCAAGAATTTTAAAATCCTTACAGGTTTTTCGCCGTTATCAATACCTACACTGACCGCATATTGCCTAACTTTCTTTTTCCAAAAACTCTTTAATTCGATGAGTTTTATCTTTCCCGATTAACTTAATTAAATCTTCTTCGGGGGCATTTTTAATATTTGAAATCGTTTTGTATTGTTTCAAAACTTTAGTGGCGGTTAGTTTTCCGATTCCGTCGGCACTTTCGAGGCTACTAATCAAGAAATTCTTGCTTCGACGGT
>JAIYBU010000170.1 GCA_027488335.1 Cytophagaceae bacterium | reverse complement strand
AGTACCATCGGGTTCTTTTGTTCCATAAATAGCAAAACCGTCGAGTGCCATTGCAATCGGATTGTTGCCAGCCGTAGCTTCAAAATGAAGCGGAGCAATATGATAATGATAGTCGTCGGCACGACCACAATGCCCACCCCACTGGTCTAACTCGCCAATGGCAAACGCATCTTCGCCACGATTATTGAGCGGATTGAAAATCGGAATACCATTGGGTGCAATAGCTACCGCTCCTTTCATAAAATTAGATTTCAGGCTCAGTGACGAAGCGGCAAATTCGGGTTTGAGCGGAATCGACCACGCATTAGAACCTGTGTAACCTTGTGGAATGGGTACTTGCTGTTGCCAGCTCGTAATACCCACCATCATATTATGCGTCTGCGGAATACCTTCAGTTTCGACGTAAAAGTAGGTATCATCAAAACGTGTTTTCACTTCTGATTTATACGGACTAAACACCTTTTCGATAAAACTGGGTTCGGTTTTACTTAAAGTTGGAGTAGTATTGGCAGGTTCGGCTTCGTTGGTTTTGCACGCATAAACAAACAATATAAAGCTCCCTAAGAAATAGGCCATTTTGGGATTTGGGTTTTGTTTACGCATCAAAACTATCATTGTCAGAAAAGCAATAAAAACTCCAATACAAATAGACTGGTAATCAGTCGTTTTCGTAGTAACAGGTAAGCTTTTCGCTATTTGACTCTCAGTGTTAATTTGCTTTAAAAAGGCTATTTTTTTACCCAAGGAAGTTTGATTTGAAAAAGAAAAATCATTCAAATCTGCCGAAATGATTTTGCCGTTTTTTTGTTCGATAAAAACCTTTCCCGCACGTTCCATCAAGAAATGCCCTTCAACTTGCTTACCCTTGATTGTATAAGCTACACTTTTTGTGTTTGTATGCTCGCCTACATGGGCAAGCAACGACCCCGAATATGCTAAACTGAGCAGCAATAAACAATATTTTATCAATTTCATAAGGAATTTGGGTGTTTAGGTTGGATTAGTGACTAACAACTATTTTTCGTCACAATAACTCTTTCTATCGAGTTCCATGTGTTGCCTACCCCATTGATACATACTATCAATTATCGGTAATAAACTACTACCATAGGGGGTAATTTTGTATTCTACTCTTGGTGGAATTTCTGGGTAAATGATTCTTTCAATAATGCCGTCGGCTTCTAATTCACGTAACTGATTGGTCAGCGTTTGTTTGCTAATTTCTGTAACATTTCTTAATAAAATACTGTATCTATTTCTATCGGTTCGTATCATGTGAATAATGCTTGGCTTCCATTTTCCACCAATAATATTCATGCAATAAACTACTGGACAATTGCCCGGTGTAAAATCTTTTGTCTTTCTAAGTACTGTATTTTCCATTAGTCTAAAATTTTAGCCTATACACATAATTTTTATCTATACTAAATTAATAGTCAAAGGTAATAATTTTGCAGTAGAATTAATTTGAACAACTAATTATATGAAAAGAATCACAGTATTAATTACGATGCACTTCGATAACTCAAAAGGGAATTTTGAAGAATTAAGAAAACAAGAAATGGCTCATCTGATGCAGTGGAAAGAAGCAGGTATTATAGAGAATTTCTACATAAAATCTGAAAAAGATGGGGCAATACTTATTTTCAAAGAAATTGAAATGCCTGAGGTGGTGAATAATATCGAACATTTGCCTTTCTTCCCATACATGGAAAAGGTAGAATATCTGAGTTTAGATAAAGTGTTTTAATCAGAAAATACAGCTTGAATGCAGTAAAAATGTCTCGTTTAAAATTCATTGTTAACTCTTTCAAGCTGTATAAACCTAATTCAATTTATTAAATCATCAATGTCCATCCACAGGAATACAACTTTTAACCGAGACTACCCCATAAATTCTTTTGTTTTTGATAACATAGTTAGAAATCAATTTGTTGTTTTCGCCCCAAACTCTTTGTGTACCTTCTTTCTCGCCCAACTGATAATTACTTTCTTCTCTTATTTTTCCATTCGGAAAATACACTAATTGTTTGCCATCAAATTGGTCATACTTATAATGAAATAAATACCTTAACCTGCCATTTGGCCACCATTGTTTAAAAACACCTTCTTTTTTACCATTGATAAAAATGCGTTCCAGCAGTTTTTCGCCTGAATTATACCAACCCTTTGCCAAACCTTGCTCTCTTCCATCCAAAATTGGTAATTGATAAACCACTCTATTTTCTTCTTTTTCAAGCATATAACCCGACAATGGCTGCCCTTTATAAAGCCATCCATTGTCTGTTTTTTTTAGGTTAATATCAGTATTTAAAACATTAATTTTTCCTTTTCTTTCATGACATGACCATACAAGAAAAGCAAAAAACAGACTCATTAAAGGCTTAAAATTCAAAATCTTACTATTTATTGGGTTACTAAAAACTGTCCCATCAGCCCCGCATCTTCGTGGTTCGGGAAGTGGCAATGATACATAAATGGATTGGTATTACTCGCAAAATCGTCGTATTTTGCTACTACCGAGACCGTTTCTCCAGTTCGGATATAAAAAGTATCTTTCCACCCCGATTCATAATTGGCAATAGCACCTGAACTTCGAGAAACAATCTTAAACTGAATATCATGGATGTGAAATGAATGCCCAAAGATATTATTATTCACTATTGTCCATTTTTCGACAGTATTTAATTTAACATTTTGGTTGATGGTAGTAAAACCATAAGTATTATTATCAAATGTAAAAGCCGACCCCGCTTGTCCGCCAGTTATCTTGATTGTTCGAGTGTTGGTAGCATCCGATTCTTTCCAATAGGTGTTTGTTGTCAATTTTGCAGGAACGGCAGTAATGGCATTTGCAGTAGCAGCTTTTACATAAATATGCAAAACATTAAAGTCTTTATTATTTAACAAGCTTCCAAATTGGCCAGTGGTTTGTGGCTCGCTACCACCAAAACCAAATTCTTGATTGGCGTTGTAGGCTTTCATATCCAAACTCGCTCCAACGGCATCTTTACTCAAATCTACCAAAATCTCAACACGCTCGCCTACGGCTAATTTTACTCGGGTTACTTCAACTGGAGCATCGAGCAAGCCCCCATCATTCGTAATGACATAAAAACTGCGGTTATCACTAAAGCCAAGATTATATCCTCGTTCGGTTTCAGCATTTAAAATCCTGAACCGAACAAATTGTTTGGGTAGACTAATTTGAGCATCATGGGTACCATTCGCCATGGCATAATCGCCATAGGCATGTTCGGTTATCGTAAATGAGTTATCAGAATTATATCTTCTGCTGGTTAATACCAACGGAATGTCATCAGTACCATAAGTTCGGGGTAGTGCCAAAGCCGACTCAATCGGGTCTTTTATGATGATGAGTCCACCTGCACCGTATGTTAATTGTTGAAATGTTTTTTCGTGTAAATGAGGGTGATACCAATAAGTGCCTGCATTATTTTTTATTTCAAAAGATGGCTTCCAAGTTGTATTGGGTTCAATCATCTGATGAGGGCCACCATCCATAATGGCAGGAATATGAAAACCATGCCAATGGGTAGTAGTGGTTTCCGAAAGATTATTGGTAACATTCATCTGAACAAAATCGCCTTTGTTCATAATCAATGTTGGCCCCCAAAACTCTGCACCATTGTAGCCATAAGTAGCAGTTTTAGCTCCTGTACGCAGTTGTTTGCTTGATTTTGCTAATGTTAAATCAAAATTTTTGCCCATAATGGTAGGCGGAATCCAGAGGTCGTTGTAGGTTGAACTCGTGGTTGTAGTACTTGGCGTAACTGTTATATCATCTGATTTACTGCAACCACAAGCAACGATGAAAATGAGTGTGGCTAAAAAAACTGCTACTTTTGTCATAAAGTTTTTGTTTAAAATTATTTATCCTTTTGGATGCTAAAAACTTTATAAACTTGCACAATCAGCAAAAATTATTTTATCAACTCATAAATCATCTCTGAAACTTCGGCTAAAACTTTCACGCCCGCATCGGCATTTTTGAGTTTTTTAGAAAGCAATACCAACACATATTTTCGTCCATCTGGCAAATACACAATGCCTGAGTCGTGCTGAACACCCGTAATTGAACCCGTTTTATGAGCAACTTTTACGGTTTTGGGAAGTTTTTCGGGAATGATTTCATTGAATTTTTGGTCGAATAAAATCTTACGCATTTCTTCGCACGATTTCTTGTTAATCACTTTATTTTGAGCAATTTTCTCAAAAATCAACATCAAATCGTAAGCAGTAGTTGTATTACTCAAACCCTTATCAAATGCTTTTTGGTCTTCTACACCACGTAATACTTGAATGTCTTTTGCTCCCAATGCTCTCATGCTTTGGTTGGCATTTTTGGCATCGACTAAATCTATCAAGATATTGGTAGCCAAATTGCTGCTCACAATAATCATCTGATACGTTAGGTCATAAATGGTCATTTTTTTGCCAATCATTTTGTACATACCGTCTCCACTATCATCGGCAATATCCATGCTGTATGGGCTACCATCCACAATACTTTTGAACTCGTTTTTCACCAAAATCGAATCAGTCAACTTAAATTTACCTGCTTTGACTTGCTTAAAAACCTCAATCATCACGGGCGTTTTCATGGTGCTGGCGGCGTGAAAATTCTCTCTTTCGTTGATGAAAAGTGTTTTGCCTGTTTGTAAATCTTTAAACGCCACAGCAAATACGCCCTCAACGGTTTTTAGTTTTGTTTCGATGGCTGTTTTTGTACTTTCAAGATTTGGTTTTTGGGCAAAAATTTCCAGTAGCATGACCGAAAAAATAAGGGTAAATAATAGTTTTTGCATTTTATTTTATGATGAAAATGAAAGGCCTTTTACTCAGAATCGGCTACCTACAACAACTTTACTTTTGTACTGTTTTTTCTCGCCGTTAGTATTAAAAAGTTCGGCTAATAAAATATAATACCCGACAGGCACAACTTCACTGTTGGAGCTTTTGCCATCCCATTCGATACTACTATTTACGCCGAGTAATTGATTTTGAACAAGTTGACGAACTAATCTACCATTGGCATCGAAGATTTGAATAGTGGCCACATACGCACTTTGGTCGAGTTGGAAAGTTAATTTTGTGGTTTCATTCTGGCCACCGCCGTCGGGCGTAAAAACTTCGGGTTCGATTTTAAAAATATTTTCCTGAGCATTAATCAAAAACTGAGAATTGGCATAACCAGGCGTAGCAAAACCTTCGGTCGAAGCGGCTGACTGCCAATTAGTTGGGGCGGCAGAAGTTTTATTATAATCTATTTTTTCGAGTGATACACCCTCTTTGTCATCTACTAACGGATGGTGCATTTTCTCGGAATAATCGAATCGGTCGAAAACTTTTTGGGTTTCGTTCAGTAAAACAACTGAGCCTTCATCATCAGGAAAAGAAGGCATTGATGCAAGCTGTAAAAAATTTGCTTTTACGGCCCTAAAATATTGATTTTGCACAGCACTTTCGGTTCGGCAAAGCACTAAAAACTGTTTCGGCTGCAAAACAAAATCGGTCGTAGAAATGGTACGAATATTTGCAATTTTACCAGTCGCATCTACATTAGCCAATGACCAATTTTTGAGCGAAATTAGTTTATCGGTTCGATTGTAGATTTCCACAAAATCTTCTCCCCCACTTCTCGGATTAAACAAGACTTCGTTTAACACCACATTGCCAGAATCGGCAGGTTTTAGATTCCCTAAAAGAGCCTGTGCCGAAAGCAACACATTCCCTGAACAATCGGCAATATTTTTGGCAGTCAGTGTGTAGAGCGTATTTTCTTGTAATGCCGAACCGAGTGTTAGGCTTACATTCGTATTTTGCGGAGATTCGATAGCTATTGAGTTGATTTTTACCCCTTTATCAAAACCATACGCATTGATACTTACGGCCGATAAGCTATCGAGTTTTTCGGAGAAAATCAATTTCACATTCGTTCCACCCGAAATTTCAAAACGGCTCAAACTTGGTGGTGTAAGGTCGGGTTTTGAAGCTTTTGCGGCATTTTCTTTGGCGGGTGTGCCTTGCAGTGATGCCGAAGACGAAGTCCAGTTACCTTCTTCCACACACGGGAAGGTGACATCAATCATTTCGAGCGAATAACCTTGGTCTTTGCCTTTTTCATACCATTTATCAGAATAGGTTACAGAGAAGATTGTCTTGTTTTGTGGATTCCGAATCGTGAGCGTTGTTCCTGTATTGAGGAGCGAAAAACTCGTGAGAGCTACCACATTTCCGTAAGGTTTAAAATCAGCTTCGTTGGTGCGGCTCGTGACAATCACGTAGCTTTTGGGCTGCAATAAAAAACTCGGAAAAATTACGGTAGTGGTATTGTAGGTAAGTTTGAAACGATTAAGGTCAATTACTTTATCGCTTCGATTATAGAGTTCGATATACTCTTTTTCGGGCAAACCCTTTGCAGGGGTTGGGTCGGCCATTATTTCACTGATAATCAACTCGTTAACATTCTGAGCTGATGCTTTAAAGTCAATAAAAAAAATGGTGCAAGCCAATGTTGCGAATGCTCGAAAATTATTAACATTACACCATTTTTTCATAGATTATTCTTCTGTTTTTTCTACTTGTATTTTCGTAACCTTCGTTGGAGCAAGAGGTTTTGGTTTCTTTACGTATTTCGACGGTCTTGTTTTTGTAACCGTCGGCTTCGGTGCTTTTGGCTCTTTCACTACTTCAGCCGAAACAATCTCAGCAACTACTTCTTTAGCTTTTTTTGCTTTCTTCTGTGCCTTTTCCGCTTTTTTATCGAGCTTTTTTTCAACTTTTTTTTCTACTTTCTTAACTACTTTTTTGGTTTCTTTTTCAGCTTTTTTCTCAGCCTTCTTCAATGCTTTTTTTATTTCTGCTTCTGCCTTCTTTGCAGCTTTTTTCTCTTTTTTCTCAGCATCTTTTTTTATCTCAGCAATTTCTTTTGCTAATTTTTCAGCCGATTTCTCAATAGCTTTCTTGATTTTTTTATTAGCAGTCTCGCCTCTAACCACTGCTACTAAAGCGGTGGCAATTTCGGTAGCTTGTTTTTCGATTTCGGATT
>JAIYBU010000120.1 GCA_027488335.1 Cytophagaceae bacterium | reverse complement strand
CTTCTTTAGCAAAGTAAGCCACTAATTCGCCACCACCTTTTTTTTTTTTTTTTACTTGGCTATAAATATGCCCATGATTCATGCCAATTACGGCAAATTTGAGTCGTGGTAAAGCGTATTCTTTTTGTGCTGAACTTTTTACAATTTCGGTTGTATAGTGTCCGAAATCTTTATTTTGAAACATCGGGAAAGCCATTAAACCAGCTGCTGTCGATGTTTTTTTGAGAAAATTACGTCTATTGTTCATTTTATCTATGACGGGGTCGCCCGTACGATTTTAAAATATGAGATATAAAAACGAAGTACAAGAAGTATTTTATGTCATGATTCGCTTGTTATATCTCATATTTATTTTTTACATTTTAATATAATTTGTACCGTAAGGTTTTCTTTGTGTACGAGTAAGCATTGCGTTAGCTTCGCTATCATTTACAAACTTTTCAGTTGTTGGATTCCAAGTTAATTTTCGAGGAAGTTTCATTGCAATATGGCTAATCAAACAAACTGTACATGCTCTATGACCAATTTCTACTGGAGAAATTGGCTCTTTTCGACTCTGAATACAATCGAGCCAGTTTCCGTGTTGTTCGGTACTTTTATATAAATGAATTTCGTTTTCTCCGATAACTGATTCCAAAACTTTTGGATTACTGGCATCGAGTGCTTTTGCTCTGATACCTTTTGGGTCGCTGGCTGAAGCCACATAATCTCCACGTGAGACAAAAATCCAACCTTCAGTTCCCTCGTATCTGATTCCATTAGGAAAACCTCCACTGGTGTACATTGTAACACCATTTGCGTAATCGGCTTTCACCATAAAGTCGCCGTGTACATTCCAATTACCACTTTTTGGAAATTCAGCTACTGCTTGTATGGTAGTTGGGCCAGTATATTCGGTATCCATACCCCAAGCGGCAGAGTCAAAGTGGTGTTGTCCCCAACCCGTAATCATGCCAGCCCCAAATTGTTCGATTCTCAGCCAACCTGGTCGACCATAACCCACTTGTGGATGCACACCATTTTCAGTATATGGAATTTCAGGTGTTGAACCGAGCCACATATCGTAGTTGAACCCTTTGGGCACAGGCATTGCTGGAAATGATGGCCCCGCTGGGTCGCCAGGAAGCCCAATTTTTACTGTATGTAACTTTCCGATACGACCGTTTCTAACTAATTCGGCAGCAATTCTGAATTGTGACGAAGAACGCTGTTGAGTTCCAACTTGTAAGATTCTTCCTGTTTTTTTGATAACATTACTCAACATTCGGCCTTCGGCAATGGTCAAAGAGGTAGGTTTTTGTAGGTAAATGTCTTTTCCTGCCAATGCTGCCTCGATGGCTGGTTGGGCGTGCCAAAAGTCGGGCGTACTAATAATTACAGCATCAATGTCTTTATTGAGGAGCATTTCTCGGTAATCATCATACATTTTTACATCTACGTAATTATCTTGCCCTGTTTTTTTCTTGTAATAGTTTTCTACAAGTAGCTTTCCATCTTTAAGGCGATTAGCATCTAAATCACATACCGCCATCAGACGTGCCACATCATGCTGCATTGTGCCAACCATGTCGTGGTCACGACCAATACGCCCACAACCAATTTGACCAATATTAATTTTGTTGCTTGGGGCATTTTTACCAAAAACCGTTGAAGGTACGATTGTTGGAATGCCAAACGCTGCGGCAGCTACGCCAGTGAGTGTTTGACCAATAAATTTTCTACGTTCCATTTTTTATGTTAGGTTTGAATGACGTGTTTATAATTTGATAATTTGATGATTTGAAAATTCGAAGATTTAGAAAGTTAGAAAGAATACATAAATCTATTTTAGCATTACTTTCAATCATCAAACCTCTAAATTACCAAATTTTCAAATCTCTTACTCCAATTTATACTTTTCAAATTGCTCGGCAATCTTAGCCGTTACTGTATCGCCTGAATGAACCAAAACTCGGTATTTTAATTTAATTGTTTGTCCTTTTTTCAAAGTTGTTTCTTTATCGTTTTGCGGCCAATACATTGGTGTGGGCGAGAAAAAACCATAATCACGAGTAAACCACGGCGATGGATACCATTCGTTGGATGGATGTTGTAAAATTGCCATTCCTTCGATTTTATTGCCACGGTTTCCGTAAAAATCAATCCACGCAGACTTTTTACCGAACGTTTCTTTTTCACCTTTATCGCCGTTGGCGTTAATCATTGTCCCGCCGTTGATAACAGCCAAGTCGGCATCCATTCTTCCGCTGAAAAGAGAGTGATTGGTTTTTTCAATCGTTACATCCATCAGCATTTCCATCGTAATATCGAAGTCAATTTGATAGACTTCTTTTGATGGAGCTGTGATAGTAATTTTACGAATGTCTTTTACGGGAGAATTGGCATTTGGGCGTCGCCAAATACATTCGTCTTGAATAACTACTTTATCAGCACCTGATTCAATAATATCTGCTCTTAATGAAATTATTTGTCCTCTTTCGAGTCCTTCTTGCCAATAATTGCCACCATTTACTTTATCACAACCAAAAAACAGAGAACTATGATGTGGGTAATTCCCATTACGCATAGAAGTTACACTGGCATTTGATGGGAAAAAAAAAAAAAAAAAGAAAGGATATTTTTCGTCTTGCGAGAAGATATAGCTCGTAAAAAGATTATTGTTGATAAGAATATCAATTTTTGAGTTGAATTTCTGAGCAACGATTTTGGTTTGGGCGTTGGTTTGAAGGTAAAAGCAAACTATAATTACAAATATCGATATTATTTTTTTCATAAGATATTATACTGACGGTTAGGGTATTGTATTGTATTGTATTGATTGGTTCGTTTCCTATACAACGTTTTTTATTTATTTTTTGCCAATTCCAGTGCTTTTGTTGTGGTATAATATTTCACGAGCATATTGGGTACTTCCCACGCTGGAAGTTGATTTTTTGCTTTATAGTCTAAAAAACGCTCCATTACTTCGCCAAAATGTGCTTCGTGTCCTGTGCGATAAATAGCTGGAATTTCTACTAACCACTCATTGTCTTGTTTTACGAGATTAATTCCTGCATATTTTGTTTTTAGCCCTTCAAATGCCAATAAGAGTTCTTTTTCTGTTAAACTTATTGGTTTTATGTAGAGTTGAGGCGTGAATTTCTCTGCTTTACCTTGTCTAATTTCTATATTCGCTTTTGTGCCACGCATGATTGAATAATGGGTATCGCCACCTTCGGGTGTACTGTAATTCCACAAGGCACGCAATTTTGTATGGACACCTTTTAAGCTGTAATTGATTTCACCATTGGCAAAGACGTTTATAGTCGTATCATTTTTTAAGTCTTTTTTCAAGAAATCAGGAAATTGTTTTGCACCCGTAATTAGCGAAAATTCACTTAACGTCATTGGAGTTGCCCAGCGTTTGGCAGCGGTTATTTTAACATCATTATTGCTTAATGTAACATTCGGAAAACTTGTCCATTGAGCTAAATCTACCAAGTGAACCATCACATCTGCAATGCCTTCGCCTTGTTGAGAAACATCCATAAACCAAGTTGGGCGTTTAAGCGGACTCCCCGAAACATATTTATAAAAATAATGAATACTTTCTATTGAAATGGCTGGATTTTCGGGCGTTCCTTTCTCTAACTTACCAAAAATAGTCGAAATTTGTGCTAACTCTTTTTGAAGAACCGTCGTAATTTCAGAGCGTTCGGTCATAATATCATACAATAAAACATTGTTTTTCTTGGCAGCATCAAAGGATTTTTTCAATAATTCATATCCTTTGGTATCAATACACATGGGTTTATCGCCCAAAACATTGATTCCAGCTTCAACAGATTTTAAAATATATTCTGTCTTTTTTTGATTATTTCCCGACAAAATCAATACATTTCCCTGCTTCTCTGTAATCATTTTTTCAAAGAAATCATTACCTTCATAAACTTTTTCTTGCCAGTTTGTAGGGTTTTTAGCACGAGTATTATAACTCTCGATTCGTTTAAGATGGTCTTGTAAATCTTGACCAGCGGGAGCATATACATGGACTACATTTTCGACATTGCTGTATGTTTTGTTTTGAACTAATGCCGCATGAAAATGACCTGGGTCGAGTGTAATAAACTGAATGGGTTTATTTTGTGCAATCACGGTTGAACTAATGATAGAAAAAAGGAAAAAAGATTTTTTTAACATGTTGTATTCTGTTTGTTTAATACACTAAGTTCTAAAAATAATTCTACTTTAGAGCATTTTTGGGCTCTTTTTGCTAAAAATGTATTAAAAAATGATGGTATCTTGTTATTTCTGAAAGTAAATATTAATTCTTTACTTTTTTAATATGCTCGGCAACATTAAGCATGGTATCAATATAGATATCTTTCTCGTTTTCTTTTAAGTAATGAAGCAGCTGGCTATGAGCTTCTTTCGATACATTCAGGCCATGCTCACCGCCAACGCCATGAAACAGAAAAACCAATAGCTTGCCAGAACTTTGAGCTTGTTTTACCAACTCAATCATTTGTTCACCCGTTGTTCCTTCCATGCTATAACAGTCAATATCCATAATATTTTGTTCGTCAATGCTGTGCATTTGACTCCTGACAGAGCGGGCTGCTACAAATTCATTCGAAAGTGTATGAATAAATTCTCCTTCGGCTACCTTTTTATGTCCACAAGTGAAAGCAAAAGTGCGTTTATCTTTTCCATCAATTGATTTCAGATAGGTATTGCACATTTTTATTTCATCTTGAATTTTTCTCAAACTATATTTGCTTAAATCATATTCGGGTTTTACCCAACTCATGCCTGCCAAAGATGCATCACAAGGATGATAAAGCGTATGATTTCCCAATTCATGCCCATTGGTTGCTGCCTTTCTCCAATCGTTTATTCTCTTTGTTCCTGCATCTGATGAAGCAGTTAGATAAAAAGTTCCTTTCAGATTTAGTGAATCTAACGCAGGAATTACGTTGTTGAGGTGTACATTTAGGGCATCATCGTAAGTCAGCACGACCGAACATTTTTTACCTTTCCATGCTTTGCTTTCGTCTAAACTCTCAATATCGGTTCGGAAGGGTGAAGCAGGTAAGTCGGCAGAATTATAAAAATTTACGCCTTCGGGGTTATCCTGCCAAGCATATCTTACATATTTAGGACTTTTGACTGTTTCGTTCCAAACTTCAATTTTATCTTTCTCTACGATGCGGGTTCTTGCCCAAACAAATTTTTTATCATAATCTGCCACCGAAAACCATCTGAGTTCTTCGCCATCTTTCGACGTAATACCATCGGCTACATTGCTAAACGTGAGCGTGATTTTCCCATTTTCTACACTTTTTGCCAATAAAGTTGGTCCAGAATGCACTAAATCTTTTTCGCCGTAAGCAATATTTCTTGCTGAAAGTGCTAATCTTTTACCGATGTCTTTTTTATTGAGTGGGTGAATATCGTTCCACTCGCCTAAATCAATCGTAACTGCAACAGCGGTGTTGGGTAGCGTAAGTGCTTGGTTTTGTGCTTCACGTAATAAAGCATTGTTGCTTTCGGAAGGAGTGAAATTAATGTCTTGATAATTCGTGAGTTGTACTACAAAAAAAGGTAGGTTTGTATCATTCCAACGGTTTCGCCAATCATTAATTAATGTTGGCAAAAGTTGATTATAAGGTGCTGGATTACCGACATTGGTTTCGCCTTGATACCAAAGAAATCCTTTAATTTTCATCGGTAAAACTGGGGCAATCATGGCATTATACAATGCCGTTGGTTGGTTTTGTTGCACAATTCCACCATTGTTCAACCCCCCAAAACTGTAAGGTTGATACACTTCTCCAACTTTATATTGCCAAGTGCCTTTAAGGTCTATTTCTTCTCCATTGACTGTCATGTAATACGGTTTATCTGGCACAAAACCTCCTTTTCCTGACGAATTAGTTACTCTGATTACGAAGGTATTTTTTCCTTCTTTCAACAAATCGACTGGAATTTCATAGCGACGTGGGGGATATTGATACGTGATATTACCAATTTTTTTGCCGTTGACATACATTTCATCGGCATCAACAATACGCCCCATGAAAAGTTTTACAGGTTTGCCGAGCCAGCTTTTAGGAACATCAAAGGTTTTTCTGAACCAAACTACGCCGTTTAAATCTTTGATTCCTTGGTCTTCCCAATAGCCAGGAATATTCATGTTACGCCAACCTTTTGGTTGATATTCTGGTTTTTCCCAATGCTCTATAATGCCTAAATCTTTTATTATCGAAGCATTATTATTTGGTAAAGCAGGACGACGATTAAATGAATTTACATAACTTGTATCTTTATTTTGAGCGATGGTTTTCTGAATATCAGCAAAGTTTTTGTAACCTTTTTCACTAATCCACGCTTCGATGGGTGTTCCACCCACTGAACTATTAATAATACCAATCGGAACTTTATATTTTTCGTGAATTTCACGGGCAAAAAAGTAAGAAACTGCTCCGAAACCAAGAATATCTTTCGGATTTGCCACTTTCCATTGTCCTTGCGGAAAATCTTCTTTGGGTGAATTTAAGTCAGTGAGCGTTTGCACGAAGAAGTTACGAATATCGGGAAAATTAGCATTTATGATATCGTCAGGATATTTTTCTTTGACTCTTTCCATTGGTGTAACCATATTGCTTTGACCGCTGCAAAGCCATACATCACCAAAAGCAATGTTTTTAATGGATATTTCATTTTTCCCTTTCAAAAACATTTCAAAACCCGTTCCTGTGGGTTGGGCAGGAAGCATGAATTCCCACTTTCCATTATCTGTGGTTGTGGTTTTGAACGTTTTTTTATTGAAAACCAGTGTAATTTTCTCTTTTGGCTCAGCCCACCCCCAAATCTTTATGGGTTGGTTACGTTGCAAAACCATATTATCCGAAATTAGTTTCGGTAATTTAATTTGAGCTTGTAAGGTGTAAAGGCCTGATAAACAGAATAATAAAAATGAGAACCTGATTAATTGCATTTTAATATCAGTAGAAATTGATTTTATATTTAAAAAGTACAATTCTAATATTCAAAACTTTGTTTTTAGATTTCGATATATTTTGATTTAAAAATGTGCTTTTTGAATATTAATTTGAATATACTTATACTTGATTGTATTTATTAAAGAAATTTCTGACTATTTTTACTGATAGAGATTAGTAACTATCGAATACGTTTTCGGAAACGATTCCGATAGGTTATTTTCGCTCAAACAGTATCAGATTTTATCTTTCAATGGTTAAATACTTCGCTTACAAGTTAAGTTTAAAATTGATGTCTTAAAACTGTGATTGAGCGTGTTAATATGATAAAAGTACAATTCTGAAAATGATTTCTTGCATCAAATGTGGTAAAGTAGATATGATAGTAAAGTCGGGCTTTGTGAGAGGTAAACAGCGGCTGTATTGTAAGGGGTGTGACTTATACTTTACTTTAAATAATACAAATCAGGTAACGAGCAAAAAATCACAACAAATAACTATTGTCGATGTTGCAAAAGTTTTGGGTGTTTCGCCATCTACGGTCTCACGGGCTTTGAATAATAGTTCGGAAATTAATGAGAATACTCGTCAAGAAATTATCAGAGTTGCCAATGAGCTGGATTATCGACCTAATTTACTTGCCCAAAGTCTTCATCGTGGCGAAACCCATACGATTGGTGTTGTCATTCCTGATATTCAACGTCCATTTTTTGCAGGAGTGGTAGCTGGAATTCAACAAGTAGTATCCGAAGCGGGTTATCGAGTCATGATTTGTCAATCAAATGAATCGCATAGTACCGAAGTGCTGAATGTGCAAGCATTGATGGCCAGCCGTGTAGATGGACTTTTGATTAGCCATAGTAAGGAAACAAATTCGTTTGAACACATAAAATTGCACCTCAGAAAAGGAATACCCATTGTTCATTTTGATAGAGTTTGTGACGAACTCGAAACCGCCAAAGT
>JAIYBU010000023.1 GCA_027488335.1 Cytophagaceae bacterium | reverse complement strand
CGAACGGATGTCCTTGAATTGGTTCAAAAAATGCCCTCATCGAATGTAAAAAACTATATTTTTAGAAATAACGGAAAGCTTAATTTCAAAGACCAAACCACCAACTGGGGCATGGGTGAGCAATCGAATAGTAGTGGAGCTGCTTATACCGACTTGGACAATGATGGAGATTTAGATTTGGTTGTTAATAATATCAATTCGCCTGCATTTATTTATCAAAATGAAGCCAATTCCAAACTCGGTAATCAATTTTTAAAAGTAAAATTCAATGGCGAAAACGGGAATAAAATGGGAATTGGGGCAAAAGTATATCTTTATGCAGAAGGCAACACGCAGTACCAAGAACAAATGCCAACTCGTGGTTATCAGTCGAATGTGAGTTTTACGATGAATTTTGGTTTGGGTAAAACTACCAAAATAGATTCAATAAAAGTAATTTGGAATTCAGATAAAAGTCAAACGTTGAAAAACGTACAAGCCAATCAAACGTTGGTTTTAGAAGAAAAAAATGCTTCCTCTACCAAAACAAACTCAACTATTCCAAACAATGTGATTTTTACTGAAACAACTTCACCAATTGTTTCAGTTCAAAACAAAACCACGCACAATGATTTTAAAAGACAACCTTTATTGACCAATGCTCAGTCATTTGTGAGTCCCATAATGGTTAAGGGCGATGTAAATAAAGATGGCCTCGAAGATATTTTTGTGGGTGGAAGCTACGGAAAAGGCAGCGAACTTTATATTCAATCGAGTAGCACTTCCTTACAATTCACAAAGAAAGCATTTCCATCAAACCCCAATGCCGATGTCAGCGATGCTATTTTCTTCGATGCCAATGGCGATGGTTTTCAAGATATTTATGTGGCTTATGGTGGATACGGAAATTTCACCGAAAATGACCCAAACCTTCAAGACCAACTATTTTTAAATAACGGTAAAGGCGATTTCCAACTTAGTCCTTCTGCCCTACCCGCCATGCTCACCAGCACTGGTTGTGTACGAGTAGCCGACATTAACGGAGACTCCAAACCTGACCTTTTTGTGGGCGGTAGAGTTTCGGTCGGAAAATATCCAAATATTCCACGTAGTTATGTATTAATCAATGATGGCAAAGGAAACGGTTCGTCGCCACGATTTAAAGAAAATACGCCCGAAGAATTAAAATATATCGGAATGGTGAGCGATGCCGCTTTTGTTGATTTGAACAAAGATAAAAAACAAGAATTAATACTCGTAGGCGAATGGATGCCTATCACAGTCTTTGAAAATGAAGACGGTAAATTAATAAACAAAACCGAAAATTATTTTAACCAAAAACTATCAGGTTGGTGGAATAAACTGGTAGTAGAAGACCTTAACGGTGATGCTTCGCCCGATTTATTGGTAGGAAATTTAGGGCTAAACAGCCAAGCAAAAGCAAGCGAGAAACAACCTATCGAACTTTATTATAAAGACTTTGACGATAACGGTAGTATTGACCCTATTTTGTGTACGTATATTCAGCAGAAAAGCTATCCGTATGTAACTCGTGACGAATTACTGGAGCAAGTAGCAACCAAACGCCCGAAATTTACGTCTTATGATAGTTATTCAAATGCTACGCTGACCGATATTTTTGGCGAAGATGAACTAAAAGATGCAAAAAAACTGGAAGCTAATTATTTAAAAACAGCCCTTTTAGTTCAAAATCAAGAAGGGAAGTTTGAAGAAAAATCACTTCCGATTGAGGTTCAATTTGCACCCATTTATACGGTTTCAGTAACCGATTATAACCAAGATGGCAAAAAAGACCTAATTTTATGCGGTAATTCAAATAAAGCTCGTCTGAAGTTCGGCAAATACGATGCTAATTATGGTTTATTATTGAGAGGTGATGGCAAAGGACAATTTGTGAGTATTCCTCAACGGCAATCAGGTTTTGATTTACAGGGCGATGTACGCTCAGCAGTATCAATTAAAAACCATATTTTATTCGGAATCAACCAACAAAATATAAGAGCTTTTAAAACAAAGAAATAAAAAACCATATCCTTTCTTAGAATATTACAAATTATGTGCAAACCATTGCAATACCCTATTATGAGTAATAATAGTACTATTCAAACGATTGCACCGATAGCTATTTTACTGATAATCAAAACAATATCAATAAAATATTCAAAAAAGTATTATTTTTGATATTAGTAGAAAAAACAAAAGTGATTAAGTTAATAACAAAACATTGTAGAAGCCCCAAAGTTTCTTGGGGCTTTCTTTTTTTACTCTTTAACCAAAAAAACGATTGACAATAGAATGTTGAATGAGCTGTTACTCCAAAAATTTAAAGACTATTTTGGGGATAATCCTACTTTATTAGTACGAGCCCCAGGTCGAATTAATCTTATAGGCGAACATACCGATTACAATAATGGTTTTGTTCTTCCTGCTGCTATCGACAAAGCAATTTATTTTGCAATTTCCCCTCGAAACGACCAAAATTGTATTATTCATGCTTATGATTTAGATGACTCCTACGAATTTTCATTGAATAATATCCAAAAATCAGAAAAAGGCTGGGTTAATTTTTTGATTGGAGTTTTAGCAGAAATTCTTGAAAAAGGCAAGAAAATTAATACTGGATTTAATGTAGTATTTGGTGGAGATGTGCCACTCGGTGCGGGTTTGTCTTCATCGGCAGCGGTCGAAAGTGGCATCGGTTTCGCTATCAACGAATTATATAATTTAGAGCTGTCCAAACTTGATTTAGCACTCATTGCCCAGCAAGCCGAACACAAATACGCTGGCGTAAATTGCGGAATCATGGATATGTTTGCCTCGATTCATGGCAAAGCAAATTCGGTTATCAAACTCGACTGTCAAGACCTTAGTTTTGCATATTTTCCATTCGATTTTCCCGATTATACACTTGTTTTGTGCAATACGGGTGTAAAACATAATCTGGGCGATACTGAATATAATCAACGCCGTGCCGAATGCGAAGAGGGCATCCGCATCCTCCAATCTGCTTTTCCGCAAGTCGATAGTCTGCGTGATGTAAGTATGCGAATGCTTAGTAGTCAAGCCGATAAATTATCGCCAATTGTATATCAGCGATGTAAATATGTTGTTGAAGAAATAGAACGAGTGAACATTGCTTGTAATGCCCTTGAAAATGGAGATTTAGCTACTTTCGGACAAAAGATGTATGAAACGCATGAAGGTCTGAGTCAAGACTATGAAGTAAGTTGCCCAGAATTAGATTTTTTGGTTGAGCAAACGTTAAATATCTCCCTATCCGAAGAACTAAGGGGGGCTGTCATTGGTGCAAGAATGATGGGTGGTGGCTTCGGTGGATGTACTATTAATTTAGTAAAAGCTGATACTATTGATAAATTTATCGAAAAAATTAGCCTTGCCTATCATCAGGCATTTAATATCGAACTACAAACCTATAAAGTCAATATCGCGAATGGTGTTGAGGAAATAGAAAAAGAGCTGGTGATGAATTAATTTTTGAGATAAAAATGCTTACATTGCAGAAAAATGCACTATAGCTATGACTCTCGAAGAACTTGATTTAGACGGAACATATACTTATGCCGCTTACCTCAAATGGAATTTTGAGGTAAGCGGTATTCCGCAACGCATAGAATTAATAAAAGGCAAAATATTCAAAATGTTGCCTTCACCAGCACGGAAACATCAGGAGATTTCTCGTATTTTCTTTCAGAAATTAGATAGTTTTTTAAATAAAAATCCATACAAGATTTATTATGCCCCATTTGATGTTCGTCTTACTCCTCGTAAAGACAATAAACGCAATAAGGTTCACACCATCGTTCAGCCCGACTTATGCGTAATCTGTGATGTAGAGAAATTGGATGATGCTGGCTGTGTCGGAGCTCCCGACTTAATTGTAGAAATTCTTTCGCCAGGCAATAGTCGCAAAGAAATGAAAGAAAAATTTGAGGTCTATGAAGAAAACGGCAAATTTATTGGTAGTGAACCTTTAATTGAAGGCGACTTTATCCAATCTACGGTATTGCCAGACCTTGAAATAGAAGTTGGCGAAGTTTTTTAAAAACTAACCTTCCTTAAAACCTGTTTTCCTAAAAACTTACAAAAATCATTGCATGAACAGAGCAAAAAACCTTGAAAGATTAGCAAACGAAGAATTTGATATTTGCATCATTGGTGGTGGAGCAAGCGGTGCTGGCTGTGCGTTAGATGCAGTCTTGAGAGGTTTTAAAGTAGCCTTGATTGAAAAAGAAGACTTTGCTGCCGAAACCTCTTCCAAATCAACAAAACTCATTCACGGTGGCGTACGATATTTAGAACAAGCCTTCAAAAATCTTGACTTTGCCCAACTTCGCCAAGTGAAACACGGACTCGAAGAACGCCATACCGTTATTAGAAATGCTCCGCATTTGGCACACCCGCTGGCTTTAATTACACCTGTTTTTAGCTGGTTTGAAGGCTTTTACTTCAAAATCGGGTTAACGATTTATGGCTTCTTTGCCAAAAACGATTCAATGCCCAAAGCCGAATGGCTCAATAAAAAAGAAACTTTTGAGCATATTCCTACGCTTACACCAAAACTTCATAGTTCGGTTATGTATTATGATGGTCAGCTCGACGATGCACGCTATTGCTTGGCACTCGCTCACTCAGCCGACGAAGCAGGTGCAGCAGTGATAAATCATACCTCCATCATAAACTTCCAGAAAGATACTAATGGAAAGCTAACATCAGCTATCGTAAAAGATAATTTATCTGAAAAATCTATTAGTATAAAAGCCAAACTTTTCATCAATTGTACTGGCCCGCACGCAGACAGTATCAGACTTTTAGCAAATCCTGACCAAGAAAAACGCCTACGCCCAAGCAAAGGTGTACATATAATGCTACCAGCCGAAGTTTTGAATAGCCAAGATGCGATGTTAATTCCAAAAACTAAAGATGGACGAGTAATTTTTGTGATTCCGTTTGAGGGTGAAGTAATGGTTGGCACTACCGACGACGAATACCGTGATTTAGAAAAAGAACCTATTTTAATTGAACAAGAAATTGATTTTTTGCTTGATACCCTTCGCCCATACATAGCCAACGTTCCTGCTAAATCAGCAATAAAATCAGGCTTTGGTGGTTTACGCCCACTTATTGCATCTTCTGGCTCAAAAGCTACCAAAAAACTCGTACGTGACCATGAAGTAGAGTATGATGAAAAATCAAATTTACTAAGCCTTTTGGGTGGAAAATGGACTACTTACCGCCTAATGGCTAAAGATACCAGTGACGAAGCCTGTAAGTTATTAAACAAGGAAACTGAATGTAAAACCGAGCTTCACTACTTAATTGGTGGAGAAAATTATAACTTTGAAGAATGGAAAAACATTCAGAAACAATATAATCTCGATGAAGATATTTGTCAGCATTTAGTAAGGAAATACGGTACAAAGGCCACCGAAGTTTTAGAGATTTCGAGTCTCACAGAAAGAATCCACCAAGATTATCCATTCATCAAAGCTGAAATTATTTATACTATTCGTAAAGAAATGGTAGGAAGTTTGAGAGATTTTTTCGCTCGCCGTACTCGAATGGAATTGATGGATTGGCAAGAAACACTCAAATCGACCGATGTCGTAGCTGAAATTATGGCAACCGAATTATGCTGGTCAGAAACACAAAAACAATCTAATATTGATACTTATAAAAACCTTTTGAAGAATTTTATGCAAACGGCAAGCATAGCTTAAATTGAACGCCCGAAACTTAGTCCAGCACCAAACCTAAATCGTTGTTCGGCATATATGGGTGTTAGATGTATTTTATAAAAAAAAACCTCTGACTTTCCCCATTGAATAAACTGTTGTCTGATTCCAACAATCGGAGCAAAATATAAAACAGGCTTTTTACCAAGCGAAGAAATATAGCTGAGTCCCAAGCCAGTTTCCACGAATCGTTCTCTAAATATTTTTTGTGGAGCAGCATCACAATCTTTTTTTCTATTCATTGAAAAATTATAAGTGAGCGAAAAAGGAACAGATACCGATTGTGAGGCACTCGTTGATTTGAAACCAGCACCTACTCTAACTACGCCAAAAGAAGTTTTAGTTTTAAGCGGCACAAACTCAAAATTAGCCGAAACAAATGGGCTTATACCACCAACCTCAGCCGACATAGCCATGCCGTACCGAGTCCGATAGCGAAGCTGTGCCACTGCATTGTGGGTCAATAATAAGCAAATACCAGTAAAAAGCAAGTGGTGGATGTTCCGTTTCAATCGGGAATAGTTTGGGTTATCGTAAATGTAAAGATAGTAATTTTAGAGCGAAATGCCCAAACTAAGTCCACCACGAAGTTCATATTTGCCAATGGAATAAGAAGGAGTAACATTCACTCTAAAAAAAACAACCCTTGGATGTGAAGGAATATCAAAAATAACTTGTTCTCTCAGACCAAAAATACCAAATGAATAATTACGAGTTTCAGCACTTCGGTAGGCAACAGGCGTCGTACCTGCCCCCAATTCCACAAACCATTCAGCCGCAATTCTCGATGGTGCAGATTTACACTTTACAGCAACTCGTTTGTTAATTCCTCTACGAAGATTATTGATTAGATAATTATAAGTCACCGATGTTGGCACTGAAACTCCGCCTCCGTTGGCTACTCGTCCAATACCTGTTGACCTTCCCCCTGGCAAAAAGCCAAAACCAGTACGCAATGCTAAAAAGCTATTTTTCCACCTAACGGGCAGATATTCAACATTGATTGACCCCAGCGGACTAATCGCAAATGACTCGGCCATAATTGCCGTACGGTAGCGTGTACGATACATTATTTGAGCTTGACTTGTTTCAAACAATGCCATAAAAATAATTAGGGTTAGAATGTATTTCACTCGATTATAGGGTTACGTCAACTAACGCAAGATAAAAACGTGCCAAAATGTATCTATTGAATAATATTTTGTCAATTTACCACTTTTTACTTTGTTTAAGAACGAATTTTGTCTTAAAAAATTTCAGCATTAAACTTAGTCATAAAAAAAGACGAGTTACCTCGCCTTTTCTTTTATATACATTGTAATATTGTTTACAGATTTCTGACCAATTCCTTTTGTTTTTCGGTCAATCTAAACCTTTCACCATAAGTATCAGCCAAACGTTCTACTTCGTTTAAGAAAGTTTCTGTTCCTACAAAATCAGGGAAATTGAGCGTTCCACCCGCATACGGAGGAAAACCCCAAGCCAATATCGAACCGATATTTCCGTCTAATTTTGTTAGTAAAACACCTTCATCGAAGCAACGAACGCACTCTACTACTTGGCGGTAAAGCAAACGTTTTTTCACTTCCTCAACATCAGGCTGTACTTTAGCAACTGGAAAATATTCGGCTAAACCTTCCCACAAATACTTTTTGCCCGATTCTGGATACTCATAAAAACCTTTCTTATTTTTCTTACCAAAACGACCCAAATCTTCAACCATCATTCGGGTTACTTGATACGCTCCATCCTCTTCGGTCAATGCCCCATCGGCAATACTTTGTTTAGAAATTTTCAAAGCTAAATCTAAAGCAACCTCATCCGAAACGGCCAAAGCCCCCACTGGCATTCCTGCATTTTTTCCTGCGTTTTCAATCAAAATTGGGTCAACGCCATCTTTCAAAAGTGCAATACCCTCAGTTGTGTAAGTGCTGAAGCAACGAGATGTATAAAAGCCACGAGAATCATTAACCACGATAGGCGTTTTACGGATTTTCTTCACAAAATCTACTGCTAATGCCACAGCATAATCAGAAGTTTCTTTACCACGAATTAGCTCTACCAACATCATTTTATCGACTGGCGAGAAGAAATGAATGCCGATAAAGTTTTCGGGCTTTACAGAAGCTTTTGCCAAACCCGTAATTGGAATGGTTGATGTATTTGAACCAAAGACCCCACCTTCAACAAGCATTGGTTCAGCTTCCTTCGTTACGGTTGCTTTTAATTCACGGTGCTCAAAAACAGCTTCTATAATCAAATCACAGCCTTGTAAATCAATAACATCGGCAGTTGGTTTTATCAAACTCAATAACTTTTCGCCCTTATCGGCCGTAGTTTTTCCTCTTTCAATACCTTTTTGTACCAATCCTCTCGAATAATCTTTACCTTTCTCAGCGGCCTCAATACTGACATCTTTCAAGACAACCTCAATACCTGCCATTGCCGATACATACGCAATACCTGCCCCCATAAAACCTGCTCCTAAAATGCCAAGTTTTTTTACATCAGTAGCAGGAATATTTTTCGGGCGACTTGCCCCTTTATCAGCTTCATTTTTGCCCAAAAACATCACTCCGATTAGATTTTTAGCTTCACGAGAAGTGGCAACTTTCACAAAATAACGAGCCTCAATCGAAATCGCCCTATCCATATTTACTTGTAAGCCCTCATAAACGCACGAAAGAATGGCAATCGGAGCAGGATAATTACCTCTGGTTTTATCCATAATCATGGCTGTTCCGCCTGCAAAAGTTCGCATTCCAGTTGGCGACTGCACATTTCCGTTGGGTACTTTATAGTTTTCACGAGCCTTGATTGCTCCTGTTTTTTTATCAAACTCATCCCACGGCTGAATCGCTTTCGGGTTAGCCAAAATCCATTTCATGGCTTTCTCCATCATTTCTTCACGAGTAGCAGCCATCTCATTCACCATTCCGTAGCCCAAAGCTTCTTTCGGAGAGATACGCTTTCCTTCAACCATCAACATCAAGGCAGCTTCCATTCCAATAATACGTGGCAAACGTTGAGTTCCGCCGCCGCCAGGAAGTAAACCAAGCTGCACTTCGGGCAAGCCGATAACTGCCTTTGGATTATCAAGAGCAATGCGGTAATGACACGACAAACAAACTTCGTAGCCACCACCTAAAGCTGTTCCATTCATAGCCGCCACCACTGGCTTTCCGCACGTTTCGAGTTTACGGAAAATAGCATTAAAATTGAGCGAAAACTGGTGCATTTCGCTTTGGTCTTTGCTATTATTACGCAAAATCATCTTTACATCAGCCCCTGCAATAAATTCATTTTTGTCAGAAGTAATGATGATTCCCTTTACTTCGGGGTCGGCATATGCCTTTTCGAGATGTCCCTCAAATTCAGGAATCGAAATATCGTTCAGAACATTCATCGGCGAAGTAGTCATGTTCCAACTGATAATCGCCACGTTGTTTTCTACTTTATAGTTAATTTCCATTAGATGGTTGAATATATATTGTTGCACATCGATACCGTATGCTTGCATACTATTTGCAAATATAAAAAAAAATTTGTTTAATTTGATTTTAGCAAAATTTACTAAGAAGTTTAAAAAACCACAAAGTACCGTTCAATAAAAATATCTTGACAATAAGAGAAGTAATTCTGTAACTTTAATTCAGTAACAAGAATAAAAATTCACAAAATACTTAAAACATGGAAAATCCCAATACTACAAATCAGCATAGCACAAATGAGGATTTAGAAAGTCCTTTATTGAAAGAGGCTCTTCCCAAAAAACATTTTCAATATTTGTTTGCCTATACAGTTGCATTGATAGGATTTTTTTCATGGCTGTTTTTTAATCAATTAAATAAAACCCCCTTTTTAAGTAAAAGCCAAGCCGATAGTTTATTAACAAATTATCCAAGAGTAATCGTTAAAACTGATACCCTACCTAAAAATACCAAATTGGATGATTCTTCAAAAGTAATTTCAAAAACTAATCCAAAACCAAGTAATATTTCAACTAAAACTGCACGTATCCCAAAAGCGGATTATACCAATGAATTAAAAGAAATTATGCTTTGTGTACTTTTACTAATGCTATTTAGTGGGGTTTTAGGTGGTAGTTTATCCAATTTAAGAGGCTTTTTTTATCATTATCTTTATGATGGTTTTTTTCCTAAGGCTAAAGAGATACCCTATTATGTTAGACCTATTATGGGGGCATTAACAGGGCTTTTTATGTTTTTTGTTGGCAGTTTTTTCAATTCTACAATGTCATATAATTCTAATATTCCTTTATGGGTAACAATGACGGGTTCAATTCCTTCTTTAGCTTTTGCATTTTTGGCAGGGTTTGCCAGTTTAGAACTTATGTCGCGTTTGAAACAAATAGCTGAATCATTGTTTGGATATAAAGTAGCAGCTGTACCTAATAAAAGTGTACCGCCAAAGACAGACCCCGCAGGTGATAATATAACATTTTTTACTGAAAGTAAAAGCAGAGGGCTTATCAATACACTGTTAGTACCTAATATTTTAGAAAGTAATGATGGTTGTACAAATCCCCTACCTTCACTTACAGATGTCTATTTTGTTGATGATTTAGAGGCTGACGTTACTCTCAAAATTAGTGATGTTCTTGGGCAGATAGCAATGAGTAAAGTTACTTTAGATAACCTTGATTTAGGTTCACATAGAGACAATTTTGAGCTTTCGCTCGGAAAAGGCAAAGATTTGATTGGGAATCCCATGAAAATTCTGCGAATTACAACATTGATTATTGATGCAACAGAGGGGGCAACAACGGTTGGTATGCAAGTTAGTATAAATGATACTATCTATACACCGTTATGTTCGCCAATGAAAGATAAAAAATTTACTTTTTTTACTGATATAACCTTTTTTAATTAATCCATAGCAATGAAAAATATATACCTACTCCTCTTGGTTTGTTTGCCTTTTTTGGCAAAAAGCCAAATAGATACAACTATAAACCTTGATTTATTGAGGGCACCGGCATCGCCAGCGTCAAACTTAATAGGAATCGCTGCAAACGAAGTCCAAAAGCCAACGAGTGTAAAAAACGTCGTTGTATCATTGCAAAAAGCATCACAGAACTTTTCAAGTCTTCCAGCAAATTTTTCGGTCGATGTTGCCCCTTTTCAGTTAGGTAAAAGCACGAAAATTCATGATTTGCTAACAACCGAAAGAATAGGTAAACAAGTTATTAAAAATAGTTTTGTGCTTTCGTTAGCAACAAGAAATGGAACAGATAAAACAACCAACAAAGATTCAACACAAATAGGACTTGGCCTGAAATTTACAATTTATCAAGGAAAAATCGGTAAAGAAACACGCCAGACAGATAGTACCATTTTAGCAAATATGAAGTTGTCAGTCTCATATTCACATACAATTAATAAGCATATTGATTCATTGGCAAGGACAAATCCCAAGTTTCAAGAAATGCAAAAAAGGCAAATGGAACTACGAAAACAGACCATAACTTCAGAAATTCAAACAGAATTAGACACATTAGCTCACCAAATAGATAGGCTTAAAACTAAAATAGAAACATCAGAGAGTAACATTAAAAATCTTAGTAGTTTAAAAGCCAAAGCAGATTCATTTGCAACGGTTGCTGTAAAGAAAATACAAGAGTTAAAAATACAACGGTATGGGTTTAACGTTGATTTTGCAACTGGTTTAGCATGGGATTTTCGTAATAGCACCTTTAGTAATGGAAAAATGTATAAATATGCCTCTTGGATTACTGCAGGTTGGGTCTGTGAAGGCGGATTTAGTGCTTTAGGAATATTACGTCATCAATTTAACCCAGATAAGGTATTTGCCGATGATAAAAAAGTATTAAAAAATGCAGATATTCAGACACTTGACTATGGCATAAGGTTTGATTTCTCAAATAAAGAGAATAGCAGATTTTCCTTTAATGGTGAATACATTTATCGTAGTGTTTTAAATACCACAGAAATAAAACCTACTTACCGATTTACTATAAATGCAAATTATGAAGTAAAAAAGAACAATCTACTTACGTTTAGCTTTGGAAGAGATTTTGATAATAAAATTTATAAAGACGGTAATGTCATTGCTGCATTAAATTTCATTTCAGGCTTCGGAAATCCACAAAAAAAATAATATTGTTAGGTGCCAATACTTCGTCATAATTTAAAAAAATGGAGATATTAATTTTTAAATTATGACGAAGTATTGATAAACTAAGCGAGCAGCAAACAAAATTCTTGGGTGTTATGGATAAAGTTTACTATAAATTGATTGAATTTAAGAAAACAATAATGATTTGTTAGTTGTAAAGGGCGGTAAAATCGTAAGAATTAAGCCGGAGTAATTAGACCAAACTCCAATACGACCTTCTCATTATCGACACTTAATGAAGCAACTCTCCCGCATGGGATTGTCCAGTTTTTTGCTTCATGACCTACTGGAAAATCATAACAGATTGGGTAATTATATTCGGTGGTATGCTCGGCTATGATTTCGTAAAAGGTTTTACCGAAAGGTTCATCGTTTTCTTTGACATCCGAAAAATCTCCAACAATCAAACCTGCTAAATTTTTAAGTTTTCCTGCACGTTTTAGTTGCACCATCATGCGGTCAATGTTGTAGAGGTATTCAGAAATATCTTCAATAAACAAGATTTTACCATCGGTATCTACTTCTGATTTTGAACCAATCAGATGAGCGAAAATACAAAGATTTCCCCCCACAAGTTGCCCTGCTCCTACTCCTATTCTATTAATTTCTTTGGATGGAATCGTATAATCTATTTTTCTGCCAAAAAGAAACGCTTCGAGTTTTTGAACCGAATCATAATCTCGCATGAAAGTCTTTGGCATGGGTGCATGAAGGCTCTGAAAGCCCAGGACTTGAAGTTGCCCATGTACGGCTGTAATATCAGAAAAACCAATGACCCATTTTGGGTTTTTCTTGAATTTGGTAAAATCAACTGCATCAATGATTCTCGAACTTCCATAGCCACCTCTGGCCGAAAACACTGCTTTAATTTCCTGGTTATCAAGCTGTTGTTGAAAATCTCGTAAACGTATTTCGTCAGTTCCTGCAAAATCATAATAGGCAGCACTTACCGATTCGCCAACGATAACTTCTACTCCCCAATTTTCGTGCATAAGGTTAATGGCCGACTGAATATCGGCGAGATTAAGCTTACTGGCAAGGGCAACTACGGCTACTTTATCGCCTTTTTTTAGGAATGGAGGAGCAATTAATGAGTTCAAAATAATGTTTACTGGTTACTGGTTACTGGGAAATTGCAGGGCCGCCCACGGTACGCCGCTGCGATGCGGTACAGTTTTGGGTCTGATTATCTTTGTAGATTACCCATCAAAGATTCAAAGATACGAGGTCGAAATCATGAATTTTACGCAAATCTAAAATATAACTTTCGTCGCCGTTATTTTCGAGCATTGGTTTGAATTTTGCTCCCCAAACCAACTCATCATTAAAGTATGAATGACGTTTGTGAACAGCATCGGCAAACGTATCATCAATACCCTCGGTGGCAATCATAAATTCGGCATCGGCTTCAGCAAGCGACTCAGCAGTTTCGCCATAAAGTGGGCTATCTTCGGTTATGGCATGAACAATTGTCCAATTAGTAGGAAAAAAATTCACTTTTGAACGTTCGAGCGTGAGACCGTAGTATTGTCTGTTTCTAACACCATTTTTTTCTTCTACTTTCGAGAAAACCAAACTCACACTCATATTGATAATTTGATTGCTTTTCTCATTGACCATTCTAAACATAAAAGCATTAGTATCAAGATAAGGAGCAATTAAAGCATTTTTACTAAACAAAATTCGGGGGTTTGGTCGAGAAAACCGACCATACAGTAAACCCGTAATGATGGCAAACATCATTAGACCACTCAAGGCTTCGATACCCGCTACAAAGCTGGCAGCAAAACCGACTGGAGCTATACGCCCATAACCAACTGTAGTGAGTGATTGAGCCGAGAAAAAGAAGGCATCCCAAAACTGAGAATGCGTGTTGGTCATATCGACACCCGCTAAATGCTCGACACCAATGATGTAATATAAACCCGCAAAAATGAGATTTAGAATTAAGTAAACAAGAAGAACAATCAAAATAAATGTTCCCCAATGAACTGTAATCAATCGATTATAAAGATTTAGCCAAGCTTCAAATGATTGTCCAACACGTTTGACATTAAATTGTCCAGTACCAGTAATTAGTCGAGTTTGGCGGTCGGTCATTTTAGTACCAAAGCCTAAATCCTGACGATTACGTTCTTTTTCTACGAGTGAATCTTTTTTCTTCATAAATTATTGTGGAATCATGGGCATCGGCCACATTCTGTTAGCTACGTTTGAAACAGAAACACAATTTTACTACAAAAAAGTTTTCAAAGAAACACAACATCATCCACAACAGACTCACCAACGTCTTTATTGATGAGGTCAAGAAGCTTAGTTTTTGCCATAAAAAGTTCTTGTCGAAGTGGTGAAGAGTCGATTCGGAGATATAAAACTCGGTTTTTAACGTAGATTTCTTTGGTTCGAGAGGCAATAGTTGGCCCCATCATTCTGCCCCAAAATGCTATCAAATAGGTTTCGTTAAAGCGGGTTTTAAGGTCAAATGTTTTCAAAAATGCTTCGATAGCATCTTTCATCGGGGTTGCTTTTGAACGACGGGTGGTTTCTGATGCCATTATTTTATATCTTTTAAAGATGAGGCAAAACTATTTCAACAACTCGGCTACTTCAAAACTGACCAAAGCTTTTTCGGCATTTGCTTTCACGAAAGCGTTTTGAGGTAAAGTAATTAGTATTTTATCATCAAAGTTTGTTGCCAAACGTTTGGCTGGTATTGTTAGATACACGACATCGCTATATTCTTTCAAAACTGACTCTGGACCTTCTAAAACGATTTCGGCAGGAGAAATATTTATCAAACTCGACACTACAAAATTTTTCTGTAAATCTATACCCAAACTATCTACTTTTAGTTTGATTGTTTTCTTTTGTCTTCGCTCAAAATGCAACGTTGTAGTATCTACCAAAACATAATTTAATTTGGGCCTTTGCAGTAAGTTTGTAAGCGATTCAAGTAAGGAAGTATTATCTAATCTACTGATTTTTAATGGATTTTCGATTTCGTAAACCAGTGGAGTGGCATTTGAAAATAAAGTATATTTCAATAAATCCCAGCCTGTGCTTGATAAGCTTACATTCAGTTTTTTGGGTAACGGTCTGGTTGAAATATAAAGGGAATCGTTGTATTTGATGGTGAGAGGGTAGCTAATTTTTGCTGAATATCCCGATTTGTTTAGAGAGTTTAGCAACCAAAATATAAAGGCTGCTAAGAAGCACAAAAGTAAGGTTTTAATATTCATTGGGTAAGTCAATAGTCGATAGTGCATAGACGACAGATCAAATTGTTTTCTGTTGGCTATGAGCTATCGACTATGGTCAAATTTTATTTTTTTCTTGCGATTGAAGTTTTATCGAAAGTCAATCTTGCACCACCACCTGCTGAAACAGTTACTGTTAATTCGTCTTTTGTTACGATTTTTCCGTGCATGCCACCGAAAGTTACGATTTCATCGCCTTCTTTCAATTCTTCAACCATTTTCTTTTGGTCATTTGCCTTTTTTTGTTGTGGACGAATCATGAAGAAGTAAAATACTGCTATCATACCGACCATCATCACTATCGAAAACATCCCATTTCCACCTTGTGCTTGTAAAAGAATCATTATTTTAGACTTTTTTGGTTAGATTATACGCTGAAAACTCTTATTTCTTTATTGTTTCTACGGCAGATTTAACAGCATTTGGCACGTCTTTTCCTTGCACAACCGCTGTAAAAGCCAAAACTGTTTGCGGAGGATTAGCATTTGAGAAGATGGTCACAAATTTTTTGTTTGTACCTACTTTTCCTTGACTGTTAAAACGCACCGTGATTTGGTCTGACTGCCCCACTCCAATCGGATGGTCAGGTTTCGATGCAACCGTACAACCACACTGCACTTGCACATCAGTGATTGTCAATGCACTTTTACCAACGTTTTTAAATTTAAACACATGCGAAACAGTATCGCCTTCGGTGAGTGTTCCGAAATCAACTACTTCTTTATCAAACTCCATGATTGGAGCATTTGCCAAAGCTACCAATGAGTCTTCTTTGCTCATTCCTGTTTGGGTTTTCGAGTCAATTAGGTTGCAAGAAAAATTCATTCCTGCCAAAATAATCGTTGAAGTAAAAGCTAAAAATACTTTTTTCATTTCGTATTTTAATAAATTATATATTAAAAATTAATTATGTTTAGTTGCGAAAAACCTTGAAATTATGTTTTTTTTCGAAACCTTATCAATCTTAAAAAATCGCACGGCGACCGTCTTCTAAATCTTGTTAGTTTTTTGACTTAATCTGGCTCATTAAAGACTCAACGTCTTCAAGTAGTTTTTCGGCTTTTTGGCGGGCTTCGCTCACTACTTTTTGTCCTTCTGCTTTTGCCGAACTATCGCCACCCACTACTTCCATCGCTACTTCGTCGCCTCTTTCGATGAGGTCGTTGATGAATTTCTGTAATTGTTCACGGTATTTCGATAAACGGAACGACAGTTTATCACGAGTTACTTCACCTTTTTCGGGTGCGTACAAAATTCCGATGGCTGCTCCTGTGGCTACTCCAGCCAAAAATGCAATGAAAGTTCTTGATGAATTGCTCATAACCCCTGACCCCTAAAGGGGGATTTAAAATTTTGTTGTATATAATTTTTCTAAGGTAACGTTTATACTCTTAACTATCTTATTTATTATCCAACATACCTCTACCACTTTTACGAAGTTTGCCCGAATCTTTAAGGTCTTTTGATACGCCATCCAAAATACCATTAACAAACTGCCCACTTTTCGGTGTGCTGTAATTTTTGGCAATTTCGATAATTTCGTTTATCGTAACCTTCACTGGAATACTTGGATAATTGAGCATTTCTACGACCGCCATTTTCAATAAAATATGGTCAGTGATAGCAATACGTTCGATTTCCCAATTTTTGAGTTTCGGAATCAGAATTTCTTCTAAATCTTTGGTTTCAAGAATACTTTTCTGATACAAAGTTTGTAAAAATTCTTTTCTTTCGTCCCATTCATCATCCAAAGTAGCTAATTTTAATTTGCCTTCATCGACCAATGCCTGAAAAGTATGCGTTACGGCCGCTCTGAGGGTTTCGATGTCATCAATCCAATACAAATCTTGCTTCTCGAAAAACTCCCACGCAATTTCGTGCTTCAATATTACGTTTTTGAGTAGATATTTCAAAATCGCAAAGTCCTCTTCGAGCGTATGATTGATTTTCGATGTATATTCTTTGTAACGGTCATTGGCACGAATGACTTCACGATAGAGCTTGGCCACAAAAACCTGTTCATTAACCATGCTAATACTTCGACGACTGCATAAAATTTCGAGTGATTTCTCTTGACGTAAAGCCTTTATTACTTGATTATCAATGAGCTTTGATTTTGCTTCGCCATTGCTATCTTGATTGGCACGATTGCCGAGTTCGATAAAAAGTAATAAGATTTGCAAATACAATTCATATACTCTTTCGGCCTCAATTACCATGCGGCTGGCGTAATGTTGAACGTCTTTTCGGTTTTTAAGAAGATAAAATTCTTTTGCTTTTTCGACCATTCTCAACACTTCGACGGGTGCATCGAATTTTTCAGCTTCTTGTCGAGAAAAAGCTTCTTGGAAAAGATTTTGACCTAATTTTTTTAATCCTTCGAGTTTCTCTTTATCTTGAAATTCCATCGAGTTCAAATCTGGAGAAAAATGGTCGGCAATTAAGTCTAAAGCTAATTGGAAATTCGCACCCTCTGCTTGCTTATAAGCAAAGAGGGCTTGCATCGCACGAATCCGTATGAGGCGTCTGTTAAGCATAGGCGTTCAAAGAACTGAAGTTTTATTATGGTGCAAAATTAGTAAAAAAAAATCATAACCCCAAACGGCAGCGGCCAACCATCACCAATGCGAAATTTGTGTTTAGTCAGGTAGATTATTTTATAACTTATACTGAAAAATAGTTATTTTAGAGTAGATTTGAGTTTATGAAAAAGGCTAAAATGAATATAAAAACAAGATATATTTTCTTTATAGTACTGCTGGTCAGTCAATTGAGTGTTTTTTCACAAAGCTATACTTCGGAACAGATAAAAGAAGACCTTGTAAATCTGAAAAACGAGATAGAAAAATATCATCCCGACCCCTACAAATATATTTCAAAAGAGCGATTGGCGTTCTTACAAGATTCGATAATAAAAAGGGTTTCAGGAAAATATTCTCTCCGGGAAGCCTATTTTACATTTTTGCCCTTGGTGCAGGCCGTTGGTTGCGGACATACGCACATGTCGCCCGACCGCAGATTACTTTCTAAAAGCAATTCGTTTACCGAACGTCCCAAATTTTTTCCGTTTAGTGTGCGATATATCAATAATCAGTTGTTGGTTTCTCGCAATTATTCAGCCGATAAAAAAATTACTCGTGGCACCGAAATTTTAGAAATTGATGGGCAGCCAGTAAAGCAAATCTTGGAACATTTAGAAAAAATTTCGTATTACAACGGTGATGGTATCAACCCAAACGCAAGAAAATATTATGCAATTCGAGAATTCAGAAAATTGTACTATTTATGGAAAGGCGAAGAGGAAAGTTTTCTCATAACCTATCTAAAACAAGGCCAAAGTAAGCCAAAAACAAGTAAAATAGAAGGACAAAGTATTGATTTCATGGAGAAAATGCTTGAAACTCGCTACCCCGACGTTGATGAAGATACCACTGGGATTGTATCATATCGGGTAATTGATTCGAGCCAAAAAGTGGCAATGGTTGATATTCGTTCGTTTATGTACGGGATGAAAGACTACGGACGAAGCACAAATTTTGAGGGTGAAACTCGCAAGATTTTCAGAAAATTGGAAGAAAATAAAATCGAAAACTTGATTTTGGATTTAAGAGGGAATTCGGGCGGAATCATTGATTATTCCATTTTCTTTCTGCGGTATTTCGCCAATCAGCCATTCGAGGCTTACAAAATAGGTTTTAGAGAGGAAGGATTACAACGACTCAAGCAAGATTATAAAAAATACGACGCATACTTGGCTAAAGAGGCGGCTTCGAGGCTCAATAAAGAGTTTACGGTACGAGATGCTGAAGGTTATTTAGAAAGCAAATATCAGCAAAAACAACGCCCTCATGATGAATTTAGATTTAATAAAAATGTTTATGTACTGATGAATGGTGGTACTTTTTCGGCGGCGGCACTGTTGGTATCAAAACTTCACAATATGGGCGTGGGTACGTTTGTGGGCATGACCTGTGGCGGAGCTTACGATGGCTGTTCGGCAGCTCAGTTTTCATCTATCAAATTACCGAATACTGAACTGGAAATTTCATTACCATTGGGCAGAATTCTCTATAATGTTGACTCAAAAAAATACAATAAGCCAATTCTACAGCCCGACTTTGAGGTAAATCCCAACCTTGAAGATTTCTTGAATAATGAAGATACTGTACTAAAATACACACTCAATCTGATAAAAAATAAGGTTAAAATTAGATAACCTTATTTAGTCCACGTTCAACAGCGAAAATAATTAACCCATACACGAATCTCCAATAGACCAGTAACCAACTATTATGCAAAAAATACTTTTTCTTTTACTATTTCCACTTTTTCTACAAGCTCAAAAATCGAAAGAATCTTTCACACCCGAGGAGATTCGGGCAGATATGGCATTTCTGAAAAAACGGTTCGAAAAAATTCACCCAGGAATGTATTATTATATAAGTCGAGAAGCTTATAACCAGCGATATGATTCGCTTTATAGTTCTATTAATCAGCCTCTTAACTATTTAGAAACGTTTCGAGTTTTATCTCAATTAGTGACGAACGTAAAAGATGGGCACACCAATCTACGCTACGATAAGAAGCGATTCAATAAAAAAAATGCCAAGTTTGTGCCTTTTTATCTCCGCAAAATAGATAAAAACTACTATTTAGCTTTGAATTATTCGGCCGACTCAACTATAATTCGAGGAAGTGAAGTATTGGCATTTAATGACGAACCTGTAGAGCAATTAATCCAAAAGCTTAAAGTGTTTATTTCGAGCGATAAAGGAAACGAACACGTAAAGGATTATTACACAGTAAGTGCTTTCCCGACTTATTTTAAAAGGTATTTCGGAGAAGTCGATTCGATTAAAATCTCTTATCGTTTACCCAAAAATGATACCATTTTCACTAAAAAAGTGGCTTGCCAAACCAACAGTGCTATTCTGAAGATTGACAAAAAACGCTATAAAAACCTCAATCGGCCTAATCTTTCGCTGAAAATTTTGGATAGTATTAATCACATTGCCAAACTCGATATTACGGAGTTTACGATGAGTGGAAAATTTCTGGATTTCAGTAATCAGAAATTCAAACGAGTGCTAAGAGCCAGATTTCAGACCATTAAACAACTAAAAGTTGAGCATTTGATTGTAGATTTTAGAGCAAATGGCGGAGGGTATATTCCGAATATTTCTCGTTTCTTGAAATACCTTTCACCCAAACCGTTTACCTTGGTTGATACCTTAGCATTCAAGAAAAAAGCCTATTTTACACTTTTCAAACCTTATTATTTCGGTCCGCCGCTGGTAATGTGGTTGGGTTTTACGAAACGAGCGGGTGAATTTATGTATCGAGTAAACAAGCGAAACGACAAACAAAAACCCGAAAATGAACTGGCTTACCGAGGAAAAACATACTTTTTGACCGACCCAGGTTGCTATTCAGCCACAACTTTTACGCTCAATTTGGCAAAAGATTTGGGAATTCCCGAAAAAATTATTGGTCAGAAGGTAGGCGGTGCAAGTTGGGGAAGTTTTGCAGTAAATTGGCAAGATTTTAAGCTACCAAACACAAAATATATTGTGCATACGCCACTAATGAAAATCAATCATAATCTACCCAATAAAGCAAACAAAGATTTTTTTTTACAACCTGACTACGAAGTAAATCGCAACCGTGAAGAATTGCTCAAAAATAATACGAGCGTTGTTGATTTTACGGTTGAGATGATTCGGCAGAGTAAGATGATGCGAGAAAGGTAAAACCTTTTATCATCCGATTGGTTTAAATAAAAACAATCAAATGTGAAGTTCTTCAATGCCCAGACGTACCTCAATCAACGATATTCAGGAAATTACCGATTTGAATAATTTGGAGCGAATCGTACAAGACAAACGCAACGATAAGCGTGCCGATGCCAAGAAAAATCGCCGAAATCGGCACTACACCAAAGTTTTGATAAAGTACCAACTCAAAGATGGACTAACGATTGATGAAGCATAAAAAAAGGTACTTTTGAGCTAAATTCTCAAAAGTACCATTCATAAAAACTTTTTATCTTACCAGAAAATCGTATAAATAATCGTAAAGATTGCCACTACAACTGCCGCTCCGATAGCAAAAGTGCTGTCCACTTTAAACCATTCTCTCTTCACTTCAAAAGCATTTTCTTGGTCTTTGCCTTTTCCTTCAATTAAACTGATGGTTGCGTGAACCAAACAACAAATCCAGAAAACAACGCCCATTCGATTCATAAATGGAAATTCAGGATAAAGATTTTCGATAACCGCCGAAAGTGCGATACTCAAAATAGCGGCCGTTAAAGCACCGTTGGCTGTTGCTTTTTTCCAGAAGAAACCCAACAAGAAAATACACAAAATACCCGGCGAAATATAGCCCGTGTAAACCTGAATGTACTCAAAGGCTTGTCCGAAATTAGCCAAAAGCGGACTTACAATTAAAGCGATAATAAAGGCAACAATAATGGCCACACGCCCCGTCCAAACGGTTTGTTTTTCGGTCAGGTTTTGATTGAAAAATTTTTTATGAATATCCAACACATAAATCGTTGAAATACTATTGGCTTTTCCTGCTAACGATGCCACAATAGCGGCTGTGAGTGCTGCAAATGCTAAGCCTTTTAAGCCAACTGGCAATAAATTTAATAAAACAGGATACGCATTATCGGGTTTCACGATACCATTTTGTGTGATTCCATTCACGATAGAAGCATCGGCATTTTCTTGAAAAATCACATAAGCGGCCAAACCTGGAAGTACCACAATAAATGGCATCAACATTTTCATGAATGCCGCAAATAAAACACCATTTCGAGCTGTAGAAATATCAGCACCCAAGGCACGCTGAGTCATGTATTGATTACACCCAAAATAATTGAGATTGTTGACCCATTGCCCACCGATAATAAACATCATGATACCTGGCAATTGGCGGTAAGCATCAATAAAACCACCTTTTCCGTCATGTACTTGGTATTGGTTAGGCTTAAAAATCATGTGTAAATGGCTATCTGCTTTATCGGCAATAAGATTTAATCCTTCAAAAACACCTGCACCCGAACCTACTTTATTTGATAGTAAATCGAGGGCTAAATAGGTGGTTGCCAAGCCCCCAAAAATCAAACAAACAACTTGAATTACATCGGTATAGCCAATCACTTTCATGCCACCAAGCGTGATAATTACGGCAAAAATTGTCAGGAAAATGGCACAAGTCATGAAGCTAAAACCTGTCATTTTTTCCAAACTCAAACCTCCGAGGTAAATAATTGAAGTCAGATTGACGAAAATGTAGAGGAAAAGCCAAAAAACCGCCATAATGGTTGCCAGTCGCTTATCATAGCGTTTTGCCAAAAATTGTGGCATCGTAAAAATTTTATTATTGAGGTACATCGGCAGAAAATACACCGCCACTATGATAAGTGAAACACCTCCTAAAAGTTCGTAAACCGAAATAGCGATACCCAACTGAAATGCCTGCCCACTCATGCCAATAAATTGTTCGGCCGAGATATTTGAGGCTATAATTGAAGCACCAATAGCCCACCAAGTTAGCGAGCCTTCGGCTAAAAAGAAATCTTTACTATCAGCAGATTGCTTGCCTTTGTTTTTGTAAATCCAATAGCCGTAGGAAGATACGATAACGAAATAGATAAAAAAAATGGCGTAATCGAGCGTTTCGAGTCCAAGTGTCATTAGTAATTGTATTAGGGTTAATTAAGAGCCGTGAATATATCAATAAATTCTTTAAATTATTCTATTTTTGAAAGCAAATCAACATTTTAGATAAGATAGTATAATAATTTCCCCTCAAAAAAATAAATATTATCTATTTCTAAAGCAAAATACAGAGATTTATCTGTAAAAATTTACTTTTTAATTCTAAAAACCTTAAACGAGTAAGGTTCTAAAACAAGGTTTGCTTTTCCTTGCACAATACTGATTGATGATTCAGATGGAATGATTTTGTTGGGTTCTGTAATTGTATTGAAACTTTTGATGTCTTTTTCGAACATCGAAATTACTTTTCCATCAGTTTTTTTAGTTAACCCATTAATATTCAAATCAATAGCATGCATTTCGCTCGAAGTATTGACCAGTTTTATGATAATTTCATTCGTCTTTTCATCAATCGAAGAAGCTCCATAAAGACCATTTTTACCTACCAGATTCTCTCCATTGCTTTTTATCGAGATAGTTTTCGTACCTGCGTTATTGGCGTACAGTTTTTGTACGTAATAATTGGTAGTTCCGAACGAAGTTAGGTTATCGAACCAAATCAAATCGGGAGTCCATTGCCAACGATTGACGTGAGCAAAAAGTGGAGCATACGAAGTCATATAAACTACATCGGCGTTGCGTTCTAAACCAGTCATAAATGCGGCTTCCGCCAATGCACATTCCCAGTTATTTTTGTTATCTGGTGTAGCTACGCCGTTGCTTTGAGCGGCATATTCGCCCGCAAAGATTTTATAACGATTTCGGTCATAATTATCGTAGCGAGTAGCATTATCTCTAAACCATTTTGGTTCTTTATAATAATGCTCATCTACAATTTGAGCATTGAGTTTGGGTAAAGTCTTTTCGGCTTGTTCAAATAATTCACCATCTGAGGCAGGGCCCGTTCCCGAAACCAATTTGATATTCGGATATTTCGCATGAACTGCTTTTGCGATAACAGCATAACGTTCAAAATACTCTTCGCCCCACTGCTCGTTTCCAACTCCAAGCATTTGAAGGTTAAATGGAGCTGGATGCCCCATTTCGGCACGCAACGCTCCCCACTTTGTATCTGTACCACCATTGGCAAACTCAACCAAATCAAGGGCATCTTGCACAAATGGGTCGAGGTCTTCTACAGGTTGCATTTCCGAAGAATTAAACTGGCAAGCCAAACCACATGACAAAATTGGAAGTGGAGTTGCCCCGATATCTTCACACATTAAGAAATATTCGTAGAAGCCTAAACCAAAAGTTTGGTAATAGTCAGGCGTTGGACGGTGCTTAAACTCCATATTCCAACGATTGACAATCTGTTGACGATTCTCAATTTTACCAACTGTCTTTTTCCATTGATAACGCTCGGCGAGTGTTCGACCTTCTACAATACAACCACCAGGGAAACGCACAAAACCAGGTTTCAAATCGGCCAGTAATTGTACCAAATCTTTACGTAGTCCAGCTTTACGGCCTTTCCAGGTATCTTGTGGGAAGAGCGAAATCATATCAATATCCAATTGCCCCGCTCCTTTGAAAAATACATTTACTTTACAATTTGGTTCAGTTTCTGAGGCAGTAATTACGCCTTCGATTCTCTGCCAATTAGAACCAAGCAAACTTATCGTTGTGCTTCCGATAACTTGATTTTTGCTATTAATTATTTCTACCAAAAGACTAATACTTCCTTT
>JAIYBU010000055.1 GCA_027488335.1 Cytophagaceae bacterium | reverse complement strand
AGCAACTGTGCATCTTCTTTTATCCTACATAAATATTTCTTCAAGATTGGAAAGTCGAAATCTTCAAAGATTTTCAAAACAATCAAGTTCGTAATCCATCTTACATTTTGGCTGCTCTGCTGCCAATTTTCTGCAATCATTGCTTTATCTTTTGTTTTCAAGACCGATAAGGCCAAGAGTCCAGAAAGTTTTTCTAATGTACTGATTTGCTCAATTACCGATTTGGGCAATGATTTTTTCTTAGGTCGTTTAATCGGTTTTTCAATTACTTGAGTCAAAAAGAACTGACTTGCAGGAAGGTTCGATTGAGCAATCAAGGCATCAATTTGTTTTTTTTCTTCGGCACTAACCCAAACTGAATAGTGTAATCTTTTTCTTTTAGCGGTTGGTTTGGCAGGTCTGCCTTTGGTTTTCTTTTCCATGAAATGTATTTTAGAATTATGAGCCGATAGGCGAATAATGGGGTTCAAAGGGGCCTCCCTTTGCAAGCTGGTGTGGAAAGGAGCATTTATGCGACTTCCACACCAGCTTGCTTTTTCTTCCCCTTCGCTAAAAGTGGAACGAAGTGGAAACGAGTCGAAAAAAGTTGAATTGGGTCTAATTAGGTTGAATTGGTTAGGAGTATGTGATTTTACTCTTGTTTTCGACCTATTGGTATCCAAACGGTCTTCTTATCTTTTGTTATGAAAAACTCTTTTCCAACACTAACGCTATCGGCACTTTCCTTGTGTTCATTGAGTTTCAAATATAAGTACCCTTTTTGTTCCTCTATAATCCCTTCTTTTATTAACGTTTCGTAATTACTGAAATTTGTAATCGTAGATTTTAGCTCTCGATACTCAAAAATATTACCGATTACAACATAGCAAAGTATTCCTACGACAATAATTGCAATCGAATAGGGCAAACTTCTGCCGAAATCGTAATAAAATGCTGGACCATCGTTAATAAAATGAATTGGATTTATTTGCCCTTTTATTAGATTGCTCGCCTTTTCAATTTCTTTAATGGTACTTTCGGTAGTTTTTTTGTTTTCTTCAAAATTTTCAGAGATTTCATAAAGTACCATTGCTGACCATTCATCCATCTCAATGCCATATTTGGCTTGGTAAACACCCTTCAACCTTGTTAAAAAGCTTTTACTGACTATATCGTTATTCATCTTTGAAGTTGTCGTTTAGTTCTTTCTTTAACTTGATTTTTGCACCCGTTTGATAATCACCGATGCCGTAGCCTTTTCTGATACCATCTAAAATCTGACTACCTAAATTTGAACTTGGCTCGAAATCGCCAAACTGACGTAATGTCAATCCTAACTTTTTGCAGTTGGTTTGTAACTCTTGAGCCAAAATTGGAAAATTACTAAATGTGGTAATACTTCGCCAAACAGAAATTTCAAACTGTTGGTTGAGAGCTTTGAGTATTTTTTGTAAATACTCGACTGACGAAGTATATGCTCCACCACCGCCAACAACAATATGAAAATGGGCTTGAAAATCTAATTCGTCTAAGAATTCTTTGAATGGTAAATCTCTTTCAATTAAGGCTGGCAACTGCTCCGACTCAGGAGCTCCAAAATCAAAATAAATGTCATTGAAAGGAGTATCGACCAAACTCTCCAGATAGGCAATAAATTTATCTCTAACCAATACTTCTTTATCATTCAAAAGAGAAAGTGTTTCGGTTCTGTCTTCGCCCAAAAAAGTTAATTGACGAGTGGAAGTTTGTGTTGAACTATCCACATCAACAAACAAACTTGGTTCGTCTTGTTGTTTGGTTAATCCGAAAAGATAAGTTAACAGGCTCTTGCCAACGCCACCTTTTGCTTGAACGATAAAATGCAATTGTTTCATTATTTTGAAAATTTAGATTTAATAACTTGATTAAGATTTACTTCGTCTGGATTTGTCCAGTTGATTTCTTTTGAGCGACCGTCGCTACGGCTTGTTTCATTCGTTTTGTCGGAAATAATATGTCGTTTAGGAATATCGGGTAATCGAGCTTTGACTTGTATTTTTGTATCCTTGAAATAATGGCGACAATATTTTATGTCGTCTTGTGTTATCAAGCCTTCAACACCCAATTCTTTATTAATCATTTGAGCGATAAAATGCAACGAAGCATTGATTTGGATGGTATCACTAAATAAATCGTAGAGTACCCTTTTACGCCTTCGGTCTTGTTGGCGATAAAGTTCTATTAGTAGGTCATATTTCATTGTTTTTGATTTTTGAAGATAGATAATCGTTTAGGTCTTTGTGGTTTGTATAAAAAACTGCCATATCAATTATGATAGGAAACTTCCTTTTTAGCTTATCGGCAGCGTTCAATCCTGCGGTATCATTATCTAAAAAAAGATAGACTCTAATATGATTAGTCAAAATATTATCAATTTGACCTATGAGACTTAATGAGTTCAAAATCAAGTAATTGCAGTCTTGTATTTCAAATTCGTGTAGCATCAAATAAGATAGAAAATCTATGAAACCTTCAAAAACTAATAACTTGGATTTGCCATTATCTATAAAACAAATATCCTTTGGGGCGATACATGATTTAAAGCCTTCGCCTCTTAGTTCATATCCGCCAGAAGTGTTTCTAAAGCCAATACTTTTGTAGTGTTTACCTGAATTTACATAACCTATTTGCTGACAATACTTTTCTCCTATTTCTTTTTTTATCCCTCGGTTTTGCAGATAAAGAATTAGGTTTTCGTCTGTTAGTTTTTCAGTATCAAGCAATCGAATACCTGCACTTTCTGTTTTAATGATTACTTTATTTTGCGGTTGAAAAGAAGAAAAAATTTCTAAAACTTCTCGGATAACTCGCCTCATATCATCTGATTT
>JAIYBU010000174.1 GCA_027488335.1 Cytophagaceae bacterium | reverse complement strand
GAAGTTGTTCGGAGGGGGCAAGGGGCGAAATCGGAATACCCGTATCTTTCATTGAGCCATTGGAAAGCCGTTTGAAAATTTGTGAGATAAAATCATAAAACGAGTTACCAAATTTTGATAGAAAAATAGCTAATCCTTGTGTAGAACGCCCCAAAAACTCTCGATTAACAATATTCACAGGATTCCGAATCGAGACAAAAGTTTTTGCTCCACTTTCGTATAAATCAAGGGCAATTTCTGCCCCAGAATTTCCATAACCCACTACTAAAACATTCTTACCTTCATAGCATTTTCCATTCTTATATTGACTCGAGTGAATAATTTCGCCTTCAAACAAAGTATCATTAATAAAGTGTGGAATCTTCGGTACTCGGTTATAGCCAGTAGAAACGATTACATTTTCCGCCAAAAACTCATCAGTTAAGGTCTTTACGTGCCAAATATTGCTATTTTTTGCAATATCAACGACTTCCTGCTTATAAATTGGCTGAATTTTAAAATACTCAATGTATGATTCGAGATACCGAATATATTGGTTTTTCGGCACAAAAGTCGGGTAATCGGCAGGAAACGGTAAATGTGGCAAGGCGGAGTGAACTTTGTCGGTATGCAGTCTGAGGCGGTCGTAATGATTTCGCCATTCGTTGCCAACGTTTTCTGATTTTTCCAGAAGCACAAACGGAATACTTAATTTACTGAGTCGCCCCGCAATAGATAAGCCCGAAGGACCAGCACCGATAATTATATTTTTATGTATCGTCATTTTAGCTTTTTATCGTAATAATATGATTGTCTAATTCAAATTCATAACTTAAATCCAAATCTCGCATGGCATTTATTAAAGCTAATCGTTTGAACTTCTTTAGGTCTTTTACTGCAATTTCCTCTTCAAAAAGCATTTGATTATCAAGCAGATATGCTCTTTTTGTTCCCAAAAGCAGATAGGTAGTTGGCGTAAACCATTTTATACCATCAAAGAAAGCAACATTGGCATAAGTAGCGTCGGTAAGTAAGCCATTTTGAGTAATAATTACATCATCCGTTTTGGGATATAGCTTCAATAAATTCTGAAAATCATTTCTATCTTCATATTTGAAATTATATTTAAATGACGGATTTTCGTCTATTTGTATAGTTTTCGGATGCTTAAAATCGTAATCAAAAAATTCTACTTTACTAATTGCTTGGTCATAGCTCACCCGACACCGATATAGCCCCTCGCCTATCCAATCGGGAATCTCAATGCTGCTTTCCAAATCAACATCTCCCATTACTCCAAACAAGTTTTCGAGCGTCCACCTTACCCTATTATTATGGTAAAAAAGATTATGTAAAAGTCGATTCTGACACTTAATTGTTTCAAATAATAGGGACATAAATTTTATGAATCATTTCTTGATACTCATTTTCGGCAATACTTCGGGCAGTTATTCCGCCACCACTTTTATAAACTAAGCCATTTGGTGTCTTTTCGATGAAACGAATCATTACTCCAGAATCAAAACTTTTCCCATCGAAAAGCCCACAAATACCTGTATAAAAACCTCTTTTATGCCACGTTTCTCCAAAGTGTGATAAATACGTATGTCTTTCAGCTTCTGCAATAATCTCCAACGTTTTATCTTTCGGAGCTCCCAGAATCGAGCCAGCAGGTAAAAGTGAGTAAATAAAATCTCCCAGTTTTTGCTTCCAATCTTCTGATAATAAGCCACTTATTTGCGAACTAACCTGCAATATTTCTTTATTGTCGTTCGTCTGAATTTTATCAATGTACCTGAACCTTTCCACCCAAACCTTGTTAGCTATTTTACTAATATCATTTCTGATTAGGTCAACGATGGTTACATGTTCGTAAAATTCCTTTTTATCCGCTAAAATAACCTTTTCGGCATTGTCAATGGTGGCATCAATTGTCCCTTTCATCGGAAACGACGAAATCTTGCCCGATTCATCAATTTTAACAAAAATTTCTGGTGAAAAACAAACAAACTCGTCGTTAAGCAGCACTTTATAACGAGCTTCACTTCGCTCAAAAACCTCTCGTAAACTTACATTCAGTTCAATATTCGTAGCACAAGTCAGATTTGTCAAAAAACTATTACCGAGTAAAATATTCGTTTTAACAAATTCAAATGCACGTCGATATTCTTCAAATGAAATTGGAAACTTCCGTAATGTAATCTGGGAGTTTTGTGTTTCAGAAACAGTATGGTTTGAAACTCCATTTATCCAATATTTTATCTTATCTGGATTTAATTTCTCAAGTGGCCAAATCATTGATTCTTGTCCTTCAAAATCACTAATCATAAAAAAAGGGATTTTATTTGAGGCTAAATCATTTACTTTTTCAATACTTTCTGCTCTATTCAATGTTGGTTTATTTACTCTTTGATACACTGTTCATATTCCTCTAACCTAATCTTACAATATTTCATTCATGAAACTTTACAAAAACATATTATTATTAATTTTTACCCAAAATCAGTCCCATAACCCACTCACTTTTGTCGCTTAAAAACCACCTTTAGCAATAGTTTTTAGTTAGTTCGGCTATTCTCAATACAAAAATATCAATAGTTTTGTTTATTGAGTAAAATTTGTCAAATTCGCAACATCATTTATTCATCAAACATCTTAAACCTACTCCATGAGAAAACTCCTTACTTTGCTCATTGTTTCGCTCATTTCTGGTTCTGTTTTTTCGCAAGTCACCTTTCAACGAAATGG
>JAIYBU010000103.1 GCA_027488335.1 Cytophagaceae bacterium | reverse complement strand
TTCATCATATCCTCTAAGTTCGGCAACAATTCTGGCAGGAAGAACTATAATACGACCTTTTGGACTATGTAATACATGATTTGCTCGGTAAGAAGGGTTTAAAAACTTAAGAGTATCAGGATTCAGATTTAGCTGTTTTGTTCATAGCAAATTAATTAGTTTATATGGAGTTTTTATTTGGACGCAATTTCAATACTAAAGCCACAAAATTTTTTCGACATTTAAACTTCCATCTACTTCTGATAAACGAATATATACAAAAAAGATTTCTTAGTCAAGATAAATTTATTAAACGGTAATTGATATTTAAAAAAACATAACACATTTTATATACTCATTTCTATTTCAAGTAGTATCTTTGCAAGACTTTGTGTGTTCTAAAATGTTTATTGCAAACTTTTGTTTCATAGCATTTTAGAGAAACAAAGACGAATCTAATTCATCAAAAAATCAGGGAAATCTGATAAATCAGTTTAATCAGAGTCAAGAATGTCAAAAGTTATTATCATTGGTGCCGGTGGAGTCGGCAGCGTTGTCGCACATAAATGTGCGATGAACTCCCAAGTTTTTACCGAAATCATGTTGGCAAGTCGCACAAAATCGAAGTGCGATAAAATTGCAGCCGATATTGCAGAAATGCACGGTGTAAAAATCCAAACGGCAAAAGTCGATGCCGATAACGTACCCGAATTGGTTGAACTTATTAAAAGCTTCCAACCAAGAATGGTAATTAATGTTGCCCTTCCCTACCAAGACCTAACCATAATGGATGCTTGTTTGGAAACTGGCGTACATTACCTCGATACAGCAAATTACGAGCCAAAGGATGTGGCTAAATTTGAATATAGTTGGCAATGGGCATACCAAGACCGTTTCAAAGAGGCGGGTTTGATGGCTCTTTTGGGCTGTGGTTTCGACCCAGGCGTAACACAAGTATATTGTGCGTATGCCAACAAACACCACTTCGACGAAATGCACTACCTCGACATCATCGACTGTAATGCAGGAAATCACGGAAAGGCATTTGCTACAAACTTCAACCCCGAAATCAACATCCGTGAAATTACTCAAAACGGACGTTATTGGGAAAACGGAGAATGGGTAGAAATTCCACCAATGTCAATTCATAAAGCCATTGATTACCCAGGAATCGGCCCAAAAGAATCTTATGTTTTATACCACGAAGAACTCGAATCGTTGGTAAAAAATTTCCCAACATTGAAACGTGCCAGATTCTGGATGACATTCGGCCAAGCCTATCTAACTCACCTCGAAGTGCTTCAAAACGTAGGTATGACCCGAATTGACCCAGTAAAATTTAATGGTATGGATATCGTTCCGTTAGAGTTTTTGAAGGCCGTATTGCCAGCTCCTGATACTTTAGGCGAAAACTACACTGGTCAGACTTCAATCGGCTGCCAAATCAAGGGTATCGAAGGCGGAAAAGATAAAACTTACTACGTTTGGAATAACTGCGACCACGCCGAGTGCTACAAAGAAGTAAAAGCACAGGCAGTATCATACACAACGGGCGTCCCTGCCATGATTGGAGCAATGTTGATGCTTACAAATCCTGAATGGCAAAAAGCGGGTGTTTGGAACTGCGAAGAGCTAAACCCAGACCCATTCATGGATTTGTTAAATACGCAAGGTTTACCGTGGCATGAGCAAATCAATGGAGTTTTACCTCACGAATATTAAAATTTTAGTCGATTGTCCAAAGACGATAGTCGATAGAAATTCATAACTATTCTTATATTTTAAATCCTGCCACACAAAATGGCAGGATTTTTTCGTTTCTGTGGAGCAAATATTCTGTTCCCTCACTATATTTACAGAAGTAATAAACCTAAACTTATGAAAAAAGCACTTATATTCATTACATTCATTTCGAGCATAGCCTTCGGGCAGGAAAAAAAAGAAGAACCAAAAAAAAACACTGATACCAAAGAAGACCCATCAGTTCAAGCAGCCATGATTTATAATTCTCTGCAACGCAACGAAGAGACTGGCGGAGGTACTGGAGTGGTAAGAACCTACGACCTACGCTACGAAGGCATGCAAGGCACACCCTATTTTATTGATGAATGGCTTTCAGGAAAATTAGTGTTTACAAATGGCGATGCTGGAAAAAAAAGCCATTTATTGAAATACAATACGCAAACCAAAGAATTATTAATGAAGCGTCCGCAGGGAGATTCTATCATTGTATTTCCAAATCAAATAACCGCATTTACGATTAATGATGCCAGCAAAAATGTGAGTTATCCTTTCGTAAAAGTAGAAAAACTCAAAGCTGATGGCGGTACAGTGCCAGTCTGTTTTCTGATGGTTTTGTATAAAAACAAATCTTCTTTGCTCAAATACGTGAGTAAGAATGTTCTGAAAGCTAACTATCAAGGCGGATATAGTGCCGACCGTCGATATGATTCTTACGTAGATAATTCACAATATTTTATTCGCAAAGCTGATAATTCGCTTGTAAAGGTAAAGGTAAAGAAAAGCTCAGTTCTGGATGCTTTGGAGGATAAAAAAGCCGAAATAGAGACCTTTATCAAAAAAGAAAACCTTTCATTCAAAAATGATATTGATGTAGCCAAAGTTTTGGCTTATTACGATAGTTTATAATATTCATTAAGTCAGTAAATGTGGCACACCTCAAACAAGGTGTGCCACATTTTTTTGTATAATAAATAAATATTTAAATAATTATCTAAATATTTTTCTTCATTTGCTTGCACAATTCATTTTTCTTACCTAAGATTGTATCGTAGTTCAGCGAAACTACAAATGTTCAACTTAAACTTTTACTAAAATGAAACCTTACACACAAGAGGTGCAAGCTACTGCTTTGCCTACTCCGACCACGCTTGATGACATCGTTTTTGAACATCGAAACAAAGCTTACGGTGCCTACGAGCTTCGCACGCATTACACCACAAATATTAACCGAGCCTTGTTGATTGGCGTTGGTTGCTTTCTTTTGATGCTACTTACTAACTTTCTTTTTGCGAGACAGAAAGCAAATGAAGAACGACTTATTGAAGTAGATTTAACTGCAAAGAACATTCATGATGAAGAACTGCCTGTAATTGAAAAAACGAAAAAGCCTGAAACACCGAAAGAAGTAGAGCAAAAGAAAACAGTACAATATACTGATATTCAAATAGTTGAAAATACAGACCACGAAAACCCACCACCACCACAAAGTGAAATTGATATTTCTATCATTGGTACTATTGATAAAGAAGGGGGTATTTCGGATGCTGTTGCAGAAACTCCACCAACTGAAGCTCCACCAGCAGTAACGTCAGTTCTTGAAATTAAAGAAGACAATACACCATTCACTACGGTCGAAGTACAACCTTCATTTATGGGTGGAAATAGCGAAATGTATAAATTCTTAGGCAAGAATCTAAAATACCCTACGGCCGCTCAACGTGCCAATATTCAAGGTAAAGTTTTCTTGAGTTTTATCGTTGAAAAAGATGGTAGCATTACTGACATCGAAACTATGAGGGGAATCGGTTTTGGTTGCGATGAAGAAGCCATGCGAGTTGTAAAACTCATGCCAAAATGGATTGCAGGAAAACAAAACGGCAGAAATGTAAGAGTAAAATTTACAATTCCTGTTTTTTTTAGACTTGATGATTAGATATTTGCATAAATAAAAACCAATCCAATTTATCGTAGAGACAGGGAAATTATCTCTTGGCAATTCCCTATCTCTACTATATCTCTATATATCTCGAAACCCGCCTACCTAAATCAACACAAACAGCCCGCACAACATTGTTCGGGCTATTTTTTGTGGTGGATTGGTATTAAATAAGTAATTTTGTGAAACAAAAATGCGTTTCAAAGCATTATTCATTTTTACATTATCCATTTTGCCTTAAAATGCCAATAGATATTTCTCAAATTCCTTCGCCGTGCTATGTTTTAGAAGAAAGACTCCTACGCCGAAATCTTGAATTATTAAACCGAGTTCAGACCGAGTCAGGTGCATCAATCATCGTAGCTTTGAAAGGTTTTTCGATGTATGCCACTTTCCCGATGGTAAAACAATATTTGTCGGGAGCAACCGCCAGTTCACTCAATGAAACTCGCTTGATTGTAGAAGAAATGGGTTGTTTGGCACATACCTACTGCCCTGCCTATAAACCAGCCGAATTTGCTCAAATAATGACCAATAGCAGTCATATTACATTCAATTCACTAAATCAATGGAATCAGTTTAAAGAGCAAGTACAAAGCTTTGGACGCAAAATCTCGTGCGGAATCAGAATCAATCCACAATACGCTGAGGTTGAAACCGATATGTATAATCCGTGTATTGTAGGTTCAAGACTTGGCGTTACTCGTGAATTATTGGGCAAAGAACTCCCAGAAGGTATCGAAGGATTACACTCGCACACCCTCTGCGAAAACGATTCTTACACACTCGAACGTACACTTGTGCATATCGAAGAAAAATTTGGCGATTTGCTACACCAAGTAAAATGGCTCAATCTCGGTGGTGGACACTTAATGACTCGTGAAGGCTATAACCATGAGCATTTAATTGGTTTAATCAAACGCCTACGTGAAACTTATAACATCGAAATTATTCTCGAACCAGGCTCAGCCATCGGTTGGCAGACTGGCTATCTGACCTCAACCGTCTTAGATATTGTCGATGCTCAAGGAGTTGATGTGGCTATTTTGGATGTATCTTTTGCCGCTCACATGCCCGACACGCTCGAAATGCCCTACAAACCACGCATTTGGGGAGCAACCGATGCCGTTGAAGGCAAACCCACTTACCGCATGGGTGGTATGACTTGCTTGGCAGGCGATTACATGGGAGATTATTCTTTCGATATACCGCTACAAGTGGGCGATAGTGTAGTTTTTGATGACATGATTCACTACACGATGGTAAAAACTACGACTTTCAACGGCGTTGGTTTACCATCAATTGGTATTTGGAAAGAAAACGATGAGTTTCAGTTACTAAAAAGTTTTGGTTACGAAACTTATAAAGATAGGATTTAATAGTCCCTCCCTACCCTCCCCAATAGGGAGGGTTCTTTTTTCTCGCTTTTTTCCTTGCAAATAATTTTTACTTGTTTACATTTGCACAAAAAAGTATTCTTCTATTGTTTAAAGACCTAAAATATCTCTTAGCACGCCTCGCCTATCTACGTAGTGCCTGCTCATTTGTTCCTGACTTCTGTTAGGTTGTCTTTTTACGTTTATTTCCCGACAAAGTTTCTCAGTTGTAGGGCAGATTTGTGGTCTGTCTTATCGAGTTTATAGCTCGCTGTACGTTGTCGCATTTATACTTCATCTATAACATTTTAATCTTTTTCCTAACAATGAAAAACGTACTTGTCATTGGTATGGGCAAGGTAGGTTCGTTGGTTGGTACATTACTCGCAAAACGCTTTGCCGTTACGGGTATGGACCTACGCCAACCTTCTACCAAATTGCCCTTTGATGTCTTACTCGGAGATGTAAACGACATCAATTTCTTAGAATCCACCCTCAAAAATTTTGATGCGGTTGTATCGGCCATGCCCTACAACCTTAACTTACCAATTGCCCAAACGGCTCACAAACTCGGCATTCATTATTTCGATTTGACCGAAGATGTACCTACAACTTCGGCCATTAGAGAAATGGCCAAAACTTCTACGGCAGTCATGGCTCCTCAGTGCGGACTCGCCCCAGGTTTAATCGGAATCGTAGGAGCAGATTTAGCCAAACGCTTCACCAAACTGCGTGATATTGAGCTTCGAGTGGGTGCTTTGCCTCGTTTTCCGAATGGTTTGATGGGATATTCGTTTACGTGGTCGCCAGCGGGTGTAATAAACGAATACATCAACGATGCCGAAGTGATTCATAATGGTGAAGTGAAAATGGTGACTTCGCTTGACGGAATCGAACATATCCAGATTGAAGGGCAAGAATTTGAGGCATTCAGCACTTCGGGCGGATTAGGTACAATGTGCGAAACCTTTGCAGGAAAAGTAGATACGCTCAACTACAAAACAATTCGCTACCCAGGCCACGCAAAATTGATGAAATTTTTACTTTATGAATTAATTTTAAAGGATAAACGCCAATTAGTGGAACAAATCTTGACCGAAGCAAAACCGCCTGTGCAAGAAGACGTGGTTTATGTATATGCCGTGGTAGAAGGTTGGAAAGGGCAAGAACTGGCTCGTGAAGAATTTTACAGAGCCTATAAACCAATCGAAATTGATGGTAAACATTGGCGAGCAATTTCGTGGACAACGGCTGCTTCGGTAGCTGCGGTTGTAGAAATGGTAGCCGATGGAAAACTACCACAACAAGGTTTTTTGAAACAAGAAGATATTGATTTTGGTTCTTATCTTGAAACCCAAAATGGTTCGTTTTTTAAAGATTAAACTGTGGGGCGAACCGCAGCGACGGTCGCTTCCAGTTCGCCAATATAATCCTTACAATACAGCTTATTTATTGAAGTAAATAATGAAAAACAGTAAAATAGAAACCTTAGAATACGTACTCAACGGCCTGATGCGTAGATACAGCGAGCGAGTACCCGATGTAAATAAAGTGGCCGATGCCATGATTGCAGAAGGAATTATTTCGGATAGAAATGACATCGAAAACGACCACGTAGCTTTTCGCACGATGGGCGTTCCGCAGTTAGGAATTCAATCTTTCGAGAAAATTTTCCTACATTTCGGCTACGAAAAACGTGATTTTTTTTTTTTTTTTTGCAAAAAATTG
>JAIYBU010000080.1 GCA_027488335.1 Cytophagaceae bacterium | reverse complement strand
TTTGTATCAACCTTAAAAGATGGTGTTGATTCTTCTGTACGAATCATACTTTTGTACCAATAATTCCCCCCTTTCACATAGCTTTCTTTGAATCCTCTGAGAAGAAGAAAATCAATTATTTGATATTTTTGATTTATCTGTTTTGCATTCATGTTTTTTCCTTTTTCAACCGCAAAAACTTTGTTCCGTTCCGTTCCATGTTCCGTGCGTACCACTTGTCCCAATCGTTCCACTTGTTCCGTTTGTTCCGAAAATTCCATTTGTTCCAGTCGTTCCATGTGTAGTAAAATTGCTCTGATGCACATTCAGTGCGTTTTATGTGTTCCATTTGTTCCGTTTGTTCCGAAAGTTCCACTTGTTCCATTCGTTCCAAAAGTTCCATTTATTCCTAATTATGCTATAAATCGTTCCGTTTTGTTCCACTTTCCATCCGTTCCAATCGTTCCACTTGTTCCGTTTGTTCCGAAAATTCCGTTTGTTCCGCTTTTTTCATCAACTCGTTCCATTTCGTTCCGTTTTTTGTTGATTTTATGCGTTCCAATCGTTCCACATGTTCCGTTTGTTCCAAAAAATCCGTTTGTTCCGATTTTTTCACCTTTTTTGACTTTAAATGTATGTTATTGATAATCAGTTAGTTAAATATTTTTGACGAGCGTTTTTTTGAATAAAAAGAACGGAATGGAACGTTCGGAACGAATGGAACAAACGGAACTAATGAAACATCGGGAACAGTCGGAACGGACGGAATATGGAACGGAACGATTACTCATTCAACCAGCGATGGATAGTAGTTTTGCCCTTATTTAGGATTTTGGCGATTTCTTCTAAAGATTTTCCTTTATCTCTTAATTCTTTTGCCAAATCCATTTGGTCTTCTTTGGTTGCAGGAATTGTTTCGTTGCCAATGTGCTGAGATTCATCAATATTATCTTCTAAGAAGTTAAACCAAAGAGAGTCTGCATTGAGTTTTAGGAGTTTCGCCCCATCGGATTCTTCACAATGCCTTGATTTCGACCGCTTGAAGATTCTATATTGAACATCTTGTTTGCTTTTTCTCAAAAACATATCGCTATCAGTCAAATCTGACTTTACGCCAGAGCCACTTTGTAAATCACTTTCAGTAAGTAAATGGCGAGTATGTTTTCGAGTATGGTCAGTGATAATGATTGTAGTGTTAAGCATATCTCTGAGAGTCAGAATTAAGTGCATTGCTTTAGCCACTTCTTTGTTGTTGTTGGTGTCTGCGTTCAAAAAAGCAACTCGAAAATTATCCAAGACAATCAAAACAGGTTTATGAATCAAAGACATTTCAATGATTGTTTCGGCTTCTTCATCCAAACCATTCTTGGTCGTGTAAACGTAGCTTTGATATTTTTTGAAATTGATTTCTTGCGGTGGAGCTTCAAATAGTTTCGAGAGTCTTCGACTAATAACATCTTCACTCAATTCGCAATTGATGAAAAGTGTATTGCCGTGGTATTCGATAGGTTCATTCCAAATGTATTCCCATTCAGAAGAAATAGCAATACAAACCTGTAAGCCAAGTAGTGTTTTTCCTGTACCCCGTTCGGCTGCAAAGATGATAGCGGAGTTTTCTAAAATGTAATTCCCAAGAAGTCGCTTTAATGGCAATAGTGTTTTACCATGCTTTGCAAGTTCTTCCATGCCTTGCAAGGAAGATTTGCTCAAAACATTTCCGTTCAAATGGTTGGAAAAACCATTTGAGTGATTTATTTTTGTCATCATAAAGATATTTAGTTAAAATATTAGGGGATGATACGGGCGAGGTATTATCCTTTTTTTGTTTTAATTTTTCTGTTTTTTAAGTCCATATAATTTTCTACTTCCGAGAGTTTGAAGTAAGGTCTTCTCTTCACCATTTTATATGGCATTCCATTATTTTTATAAGTAGTTATTGAAGCCTTCGATACGCCCAGCATCTGAGCAAGTTCAGTACGTGAAAGGAGTTTGTCTTCGTTGTCACTTTTGACCGAACTCATCGCTTTTAAAATTTCTTCGATTATTTCTCCTTTGAAAGTTCTAAAATCTTCCATGCGAAAAAGTGCTAAATTATCCATCGTTTTTGTTTTTAATTGATTGTGCTGCAAGTTTCGGGAGAAGGCAAAAGAAAAGAAACCTAATGTTTGCCTAATGTGATTTTCTTTTCTCTTTTTTGACAAATAGGTGTTAAATGAAGGGTAAAATGACAATAATTAAGGAGGAATGAAGACAGAATAGAGGGTAAAATAGATGATTATAATGAAGAAAAAGCTACGTAAAGTGTAGTGTAAAATGAAAAAACAGGTATTAAGAAGAGTGAAATTGTAGTCACCAGAGCCAAGAAGGTTGCTCGATTGGTGTAAGTTATTTTGTAAGTTAAACAGAAAAGCGATTGACAATCCATTGATTATCAATCGCTTAGAAGATATTTTTGTGGTGATGGACGGGATCGAACCGCCGACACAAGGATTTTCAGTCCTTTGCTCTACCAACTGAGCTACATCACCTTATCACCACCATTCCCTCGCTTCGTTGCCGTTGTTTGGGACTGCAAAAGTAGTCGAAAAGTTTTTAAGAACAAATTTATTCCTCAAAAAAATAAATATTTTTTTTCATGCTTGACATGAACATCTTTTTTACGATATTTGTAATGTTATGCACGCATACTAATTTGAGGCTCTACACCGAAGGTACGCACCTCGGGTCTGACTGTAAAATTAAATTAAAAATGCGTAGCCTTCTGTACTGACGTTATACATTCAACTAAATACGACTATGCAAATCGTTTCACAAATTTTATTTGTAGCCGCTTTGGGTTTGGCCGCTTATTTTATTAGCCGCCGAGTAATGCTCATCAAAAATACCATTCAGTTGGGTCGTGCAGAAGACCGCTCTGATAATCCTTCCGAACGCTTACGTACGATGCTGTTAATTGCCTTCGGACAGAAAAAGATGTTTACACGTCCGTTGGTTGGTTTTATGCACTTCATTATCTATGCGGGCTTCATAATTATTAACATTGAAGTTCTTGAAATAATGATAGATGGTATTTTCGGAACACACCGAATCTTTGCCTCGCCACTTGGCGGACTTTATAATTTTCTCATCAATTTCTTTGAAATCCTTGCTTTTGGAGTTTTGGCTGTTTGTGTGGTTTTTCTTACCAGAAGAAACCTTACAAAGGTAGAACGCCTGCAAGAAACTCGTCACCGAGAATTGAAAGGCTGGGCAACTAAAGATGCCAACATAATCCTGATAACGGAAATCTTATTGATGTGGGCTTTTTTGAGTATGAATGCCGTTGATACGATTTTACAAGAACGTGCCGTTGGGCATTATGCCGAAGCCATCACGGGAGATTTCTGGATAAGCCAATTCTTGAAACCGTTGTTTTTGGGTTTCTCCGACGGTGCCTTGGTTGCCTATGAGCGAGCAGCTTGGTGGTTTCATATCCTTGGTATCATGGCTTTTGCTACTTATGTAACTTATTCTAAACATTTACATATTTTCTTGGCTTTCCCGAATACCTATTTTTCTAACCTAAATCCGAAAGGCGAGATGGCAAACATGCCAACGGTTACGAAAGAAGTAAAAATTATGCTTGGCCTCGAAGAACCCGATACAAATCCTGCCGAAGTTGGGCGTTTTGGTGCAAAAGATGTAAAAGATTTATCGTGGAAGAATCTAATGGACGCGTACAGTTGTACCGAATGCGGGCGTTGTACTTCTTCATGCCCTGCAAACATGACAGGCAAGCAGCTTTCGCCACGTAAGATTATGATGGATACCCGTGACCGTCTCGAAGATATTCAAAAGGGATGGTTGGCAACTGACCAGAAAGGCCCAATTGCCGAATTTGAAGATGGAAAAAGCCTATTAGGAGATTATATTTCGGAAGAAGAAATCTTGGCTTGTACTACCTGCAATGCGTGCGTGCAGGAATGTCCGATTAATATTAGTCCGCTCGATATTATCTTACAACTTCGTAGATATAAGGTAATGGAGGAGGCTCAAGCACCTGCTTCGTGGAATGGAATGTTCTCAAATTTGGAAAATAACATGGCTCCGTGGAAATTCTCTCCAAGCGACCGTTTCAATTGGGTTGAAAACGTGAAGTAGAAATAATACAACGAAATAGAAATGTAGTAATACACAATATTGAAAAAGTTAAAAAACTGATTATCAGCCGATAATCAGTTTTTTTATGTGTCATTCAAACATTTTTATTTAAAAATCGTTTTGTACTTAAAAGATATTTTTTTTAACTTTACGGAGATTAGTACGAAAGATTGGTATAATATTTGAAAATCTATTTCCTAATTATCCTACAGTAAGTACATTAAGCTATAACGTGCACCTTGCACCCGACCACCTATGAAAAGATTTAATTCTTCAATGTTTATGCAATGGGTTGTATTCATGCCCTTGCTATTGCCTTTGGCTATTGTTAGCGGAGCTTTCAATGGTATGAAAAAAGTATTTGACCAAGCCTCAGCCGATATTATTGAAAGAGAGCCAGTAGCTCATATCGAAGCTTAAATATAATTTTCAACAGTTGTTTTTAATTGTGGTAGGGAAAGTACGCCCGATTGTCGCCATTTTAGTTCGCTTTTCTTAAAAAGCATTAATGTTGGCACGCCCGTTACTCTATATTTTGCAGCAAGTTTTGGGTTTTGGTCAACGTCAATTTTTACGATTCTAACTTTTTCGCCCATTTCTTGTGCTAATTGCTGGAGTGTGGGTGTGAGTGCTTTGCATGGCCCGCACCAAGTAGCAAAGAAATCAATCAATATTGGTTGCTCAGAGGCTATTAGTTCTTCAAATGTTCCTGTCATAATTTTTCTGTCTTTTTCTATTTAACATTTAATAGTTTATAGGAGTTTCATACCTTCATTTATTCGGCGTAAATGTGTACTTTTGTTAGTATTCAAAATGACTTTATATGCTCTGGAGAGTACTCATATTTTGTATTTTGTTTGGGTAGATAGGTTTCGGTCAGACTACTGTTTCTCCAAAAGAGAGACTAAAAACACTTTTGTCGAATCAGAATAATTGGAAAAGTGTAGTTTATATGGAAGGACTAAGGGTTGAGGGTGATAACGGCATGACTTGGCGAAATGAATCCGTTCCTTATGTAATTGAGATTGCTTTTGAATCTGATGGAGCAAGTGATTTGGGCGTGAAGGTTTTACTAAAGGCGAACACAAATCAAGAAGCGGTTGTAGGATATAATTTTGGTAACGAACAGCTTTATTTGAATAGCATTAATGCAGAAAAAACCAACGTTCCTGATGCTTTGGGGGTATTTACTGCTCCATTAAAAGTGTTAAGAGGTCGATTGAAATTACATATATTTGTATATAACAATTTAACTGAGGTCTTTGCGAATGATGGCGAAGGGTTTCTCTCAGGTCAAGTTTTTCCCGAAAATAATAGCTTTGATTGGCAAATTTTTACCGTAGGAAAAGCAAATGTTGGGCAATTAGGAGTTTATGAAATAGGAAATTGAATCAAACAAAAAACACCTAAACTTTTACAGAAATCAATATAAAAAGTCTTGTCAAACTTAGAATCGCCCAATCCTGTTATATCTTTGCAAACAGAATACGCTTCAAAACATTCAACCTTACAAAATGGAAAACATTTCACGCAGAAACCTACTCAAAACCTTTGGACTAACCGCTGGCGGATTATCATTCTTTAATATTGATGCTCTCGCTGAAGACAATGAAATTGAAGAAATCGAAATTTCTCACGACGACCGATACGTTTCGCTCGAAAAACCAGTAACGGCTATTGTGTTGGGAGCAGGAAACCGTGGGAATGTGTATGGGCGTTTTGCATTGGCTTTCCCAAATGAATTAGATATGGTAGGCGTGGCCGAGCCAATAGAATTTCGTAATGATAAGTTTTCAAAAGCTCACAATATAGAAGAGAAAAATCGCTTTAAAACGTGGGAAGATGTTTTTAAAGTGCCAAAATTTGCCGATGCAATTATAATCTCAACGCCCGACCGCCTGCATTATGGCCCAGCTATGAAAGCACTCGCAATGGGTTATCATGTGTTGCTCGAAAAACCAATTTCGCCATCAATGCAAGAATGTTTGGAGATTTTGGCAATGGCCAAGAAAACAAAAAGCATCATTGCGGTTTGTCATGTGCTGCGTTACACACCTTATTTCAGAAAATTAAAAGAAATAACCGATAGTGGAAAATTTGGTAAGTTGATAAGCGTAAATCACCTCGAAGGCGTTGAATATGTACATATGGCACACTCATACGTGCGTGGAAACTGGCACGTAGAGAAAGATACCAATCCGATTATTTTAGCAAAATCTTGCCACGACCTTGATATTTTACGTTGGATTATCGGCAAACCTTGCAAAAGTATTTCAGCTCATGGTTCGCTCACTTGGTTTAAGCGTGAAAATGCCCCCGAGGGAAGCACCGACCGCTGTACGGATGGGTGTAAAGTAGAGACAGAATGCCCATTTTCAGCTATTAGAATTTATCAAAAAGAAAAACAACGCATCAATGTTTTGGATGTAACGGATGATAAATCGAAACAAGATGCTGAAATTTACGAGAAATTGAAAACATCTCAGTATGGTAGATGTGTTTATAGAATGGATAACGACCAACCCGACCATTATACAACCTCTATGGAGTTTGAGGGAGGTACAACGGTGAGCTTCGCAATGGAAGCTTTCACCTCATTTGAACATCGAAAAACACGCTTAATGTTTTCTCATGGAGAAGTTTGGGGCGATATGAATCAAATTCAAACCTATGATTTCCGAACAAAAGAAACAACTTCGTGGAAAGCAACCGACCAACCTGAATACAAAAATCAGGCATCAGGACACGGAGGTGGAGATTATGGTTTAGCTCGAAATTTCGTGCAAGCAGTTGCTCAAAACAAACCTGAGCTACTGACTTCAACGATTGAAGCCTCAATCGAAAGTCATGTAATGGGTTTCATGGCCGAAAAAAGCCGACTTGGTAAAAAAATGGTAGAAGTTAAAATATAAATTTGTGGAGCGAACTTTTAGTTCGCCATTATATAGAAAAAATGCGTAAAATACTAATAATAACTCTTTTAGCATTGGCTTCCTGCCAAAAGAAAAAAGCCGATTTAGGAACATTCGACCTACAAACTTTCCGAACTGACCGTGGTGGTTGTGAAGGGAAGCGAGAAAAATTGATTGAAGAATTGAAAACACTCAAACCAAAAATTTTAGGTTTGACCGAAAACCAAGTAGTTGAAACCCTCGGACGATATGACTTCCAAATTCTGAGCCGTCGAAACGAAAAGGTCTTTGTTTTTTACTTAGAAAAAGGGCCTCATTGCGAGGTTATTCAGAATCCAACGCAAGCTCGTTCAATGATTTTGTATTTCAATGCTGCCAGTTTGGTAAAAGAGGTTTCGTTTCAATTTGGTAGCCCAGTCGAGTAGTAAAACTATTTTCTAAAATTATTTAGGGGTAAAAGCATATTTTCTTTGGTAAAGAAAAATATTTCAATAAAAAATTTTGATTTTTAAAATCAACCATTACTTTTGCAATCACAAAGCAAGAATAAAATCTGGTTATATAAAAAAGAAAAATGACTCAATGTTCTAACATAGTAAAATTCTGGTGGTGGCGTCCTTCAAAATAGGATGAACAGAATTTCTATGTAGAAACACATACAAATATTAAGCGAAGCGGCTTACTGTTCATACCAGTAAGCCGCTTTTTTTTCAACCACCCCCAACCAGCAACGGCTGCCGCCCTAAAGGGGAGTAAAAACAAAATTTTATTTTTATGAATAATATTTCGAATTCCATTTCAGTTCAAAGCTCCCCTTTAGGGGCTGGGGGTGTTGGGGGATATTTCATCTCAACTCGCCATAAACGCTTACTCGCCGATACGCTTACGCCAGTTGGTATTTTTCAACGTTTGCGTGGCCATTACCCACATTCGGTTATTCTTGAAAGTGCCGATTACCACGCCATGCACAATAGTTTTAGCTATATCGCCTGTGACGAAGTGGCAAGTTTTCAACTTGATAATGACGTAGTTACTCAGAAGTTTCCCGATGGAACGCAAGAGACTTTTCCTTTGAAGAGCCGAAAAGATGGCGTAAAAGTTTTGCAAGAATTTGCGGCAAAATTTGAAAATCCAAAGAGTGAGTTTCCTTTTATTACAAACGGGCTTTTCGGACATATTACTTATGATTCGGTTGAGTATTTTGAAGACATTGAAATTCAAGAAAAAAGTGCCGAAAGTGCTATTCCACAGATTTTATACCGAGTTTATCGCTATGTAATTGCCATTAATCATTTTAAAGATGAATTGTATATTTTCGAGCATACTTACACGCCCGAAGGTCAAGAACCACAAGTTTCAGCCGATGGCTTGGAAACGCTGGAGTTTTTTGTGAAAAATCCGAAGATGTCAACGGCTAAATTTAAGGCAGAAAAGGACGAAGTTTCGAATTTGAATGATGACGAAATGCGAGCAATCATCAATAAATGTATCGGACATTGTTTACGTGGTGATGTATTTCAGATAGTGCCTTCTCGTCGATTTTCAAGAAAATTCGAGGGTGATGATTTCAATGTTTATCGTGCATTGCGTTCTATCAATCCATCGCCTTATTTATTCTATTTTGATGGTGGGGATTACCATATTTTTGGAAGTTCGCCCGAAAAACAAATCTATATCAAAGACGGTCAAGCTGAGATTCACCCAATCGCAGGTACTTTCCGACGTACAGGTGATGACGAACACGACCGAGAATTAGCTCGTCAACTTCATGCCGACCCCAAAGAGTCGGCCGAACACGTAATGTTGGTCGATTTGGCAAGAAATGACCTTTCTCGTAGTGCCGAAAACGTAAAAGTTGAAACCTTCAAAGAAGTGCAGTTTTATAGCCATGTAATACACTTAGTTTCAAAAGTGACTGGCAAAATGCACGAAGGCACAAATCCATTGCAACTCGTGGCCGATACCTTTCCTGCTGGAACGCTTTCGGGAGCTCCGAAGCACAATGCCATGACAATCATTAATAAATTTGAGCCAACCAACCGTAGTATCTATGGCGGAGCAATTGGTTTCATGGATTTCAAAGGAAATTTCAATCATGCTATTGCAATTCGTACATTTTTGAGCAAAAACAACACACTTTTCTACCAAGCAGGTATGGGTGTGGTGGCAAAATCTGACGTCGAACTCGAAATGAAAGAGGTTCATTTGAAATTGGCAGCTTTAAGAAAGTCTATTGAAATGGCAGAGGAGATTTGAGGGAAATCTGGTAAATACGAAAAACACAAACAACATGAAAATATTAGTTCTTGATAATTACGATTCATTCGTTTACAACTTAGTCTATATCCTAAAAGAATTAGGTGGCGATGTAGATGTATTCAGAAACGATAAAATTGCATTGGAAGAGGTCGGAAAATACGATAAAATCTTGCTTTCACCAGGGCCAGGGATTCCCGAAGAAGCGGGCATTATGCTCGATTTGATAAAAACCTATCATGCCTCAAAGTCTATTTTTGGTGTATGCTTAGGACATCAAGCAATTGGTGAGGCATTTGGAGCAAAATTGCACAATATGGGCGAAGTGCTTCATGGGGTTACAACCAAATGTTTGATAACAGACCCGAATGAAGTTCTTTTTCAAGGTATTCCTTCCGAAATTGAAGTTTGTCGCTATCATTCTTGGACGGTTGTTCCCGAAACCATGCCAGCCGATTTGAAAATCACTGCTATCGACGAAAAAGGTTTCGTAATGGCCGAAGCTCATCAAAAGTATGATATAAGAGGGGTACAGTTTCATCCAGAAGCCTATCTGACACAACACGGTGTAAAAATGGTAGAAAATTGGATGAGAAGTTAAAATAAATTCATTGCCGTCTGGGCGAACCCGTCAGTTTTAACTGACGGATACTAAGATATAATCCGTTTTTGGTTTAAACCAAAATCAATTTTCAAAATGAAACAATATTTAAACGCACTTGTAGAAAAACAATCTTTATCAAAAGAGGAAAGCCGTGAGGCTCTGTTACAAATTGGACAAGGAGAAGCCAATAATTCTCAAATTGCTGCTTTTTTGATGGGTATCCAGCAAAAGGGAATCACCGTTGACGAACTCGAGGGTTTTCGTGAAGCAATGCTTTCGTTGGCCGTGCCAATAGATTTATCTGATTTCGATGCCATGGATATTGTGGGAACGGGTGGCGATGGCAAAGATACTTTCAATATTTCTACCACATCGGCTTTTGTGATTGCGGGTGCGGGGCAAAACGTTGCCAAACACGGCAATCATGGGGTTTCTTCATCGGTTGGTTCGAGTACTGTTTTAGAGCATTTGGGTGTGAAGTTTACCAATGACGAAAGTTATTTAAAACAAAAGCTTGAAACAGCAGGTATTTGTTACATGCACGCACCGTTGTTTCATCCAGCCATGAAATACGTTGCTCCGATTCGCAAAGAACTGGGCATGAAAACGTTCTTTAACATTTTAGGGCCATTGCTCAATCCTGCAAAAGTGCAAAAGCAGTTTTCTGGCGTTTATAACTTGCCAGTTTTTGATTTATATGCCCAATTATTTGGTCGAAGTTCCGCTAAATTTGCTATCATTTATGATTTAGCAGGTTATGATGAAGTTTCGCTGACCAGCGATTTTCAAATTTCAAGTCATACCAACAAAGAAAAAAGCATCATTTCGCCAAAAAGCTTAGGTTTCGATTTACAACAACAATCTGATATTTATGGCGGAGGAACAATCGAAGAATCAGCCGAGATTTTACTAAATGTTCTACACAATAAAGCAACCACTGCCCAAACTAACGTAGTTTTGGCAAATGCAGGTTTTGCCCTTAGCATCGCAAAAGATATAAGCGTATCAGAAGGCATCGCTCAAGCGAAAGAATCCATAGAAAGTGGGAAAGCCTTAAATAGTATGAAAAAGTTAATACAATAAAAATAATGATTAAATGATAGATTGAGAGAATGATAGAATAGGTTTTAAAAATTCTTGAATATTCACTCATTCACTCATTCACTCATTCAAGCATTCACTCATTGAAATATGACCATTTTAGATAAAATAACCGCCCAAAAGGCAATCGAAGTTGCAGCAGCAAAAGCCGAGATTTCAAGTCAGGATTTAGAGAAAAGCGAGTTTTTTGCAAGAAAAACCAATTCGCTGGTGGGAAGCCTTTCTGCTGAAAACTCAACAGGAATCATTGCCGAGCATAAACGTAAATCGCCATCGAAAGGAATCATTAACGATAAACTTTCAGTCGAAGAAGTTACGCAAGGCTACGCTCAAGCAGGGGCGGCAGGACTTTCGGTACTGACAGACACCGACTTTTTTGGCGGAAACAAAGAAGATTTACAAAAAGCCCGAATCGCTAATCCATCAACACCAATCTTACGAAAAGATTTCATGATTGATGAATATCAGGTTTATGAAGCAAAAGCTTGGGGAGCTGATGTGATTTTGTTGATTGCGGCTTGTCTTTCGCCCGAACAAATTAAGTCTTTAAGTCAAAAAGCTCATGAGTTAGGGTTGGAGGTTCTACTCGAAATTCATGACCAAGAAGAACTCGACCGCAGTCCGTTAGAGTATGTAGATATTGTTGGTGTAAATAACCGTAACCTAAAAAACTTTGCCGAAAACAACGTAAATGCGTCTTTGTCTTTGGCCGACAAGATTCCTGCTCATATCATTAAGATTTCAGAAAGCTGTATCAGCGAGCCAGAAACTATCAATTTATTGAAGTCGGCTGGATATAAAGGATTTCTAATTGGAGAAACTTTTATGAAAGGGGCGTCGCCAGGAACAAAATTGGGGGAATTTATAGCGAAAATCTAATAAAAAACTTAATTTTGATAGTTTTTTATACCTTTTGCTAAACTCATACTACCCCAAGTATGACACAATTATAAAACATGCCTGTGGGGGCAGGTATTCCTATTATGAAATTAAAAGTTTGCGGAATGCGTGATGTCGAGAACATCAAAGCACTCATCGGGTTAAAACCAGATTTTATTGGTTTTATTTTCTATGATAAGTCACCTCGCTATGTAGGAACAGAGTTAGATGTAGAGTTTATTAATTCGATTCCAAGAGAAATCAAAAAGGTAGGCGTCTTTGTCAATGCAACAGTCGACTTTATTTTACAGAACGTTAGAAAGTACGGTTTGAACTATGTGCAATTACACGGTAATGAAATGCCCGATTTTTGTCGAAATCTTCGATTAAAAGGGGTGAATATCATCAAAGCATTTAGTGTTGATAATGATTTTGTGTTTGGACAAGTAAATAATTACCAACCACACGTCGATTTTTTCTTGTTCGATGCTAAAGGCGATGGTTACGGTGGTAATGGAATTGCATTTGATTGGAGTATCCTAAAAAAATACGATAATCAAAAACCTTATTTCTTGGCAGGAGGCATAAGTCTTGATAATCTTGATGTGTTGCAAACTATTACCCCAAAACCATACGCACTTGATGTGAACAGTAAATTTGAAATCGAACCAGCATTAAAAGACATCGAAAAACTCGAAGAACTATTGGATAAAATTCGACCTGTAGAAGTATAAAATGTTTTGCTGCGATTTCACACAAATAGATGAATTAAATTTTTTAAAAATGACAACCTTAGAACAATCTCTTTATTCAGTAGATAAAAAAGGATATTACGGAAAATTTGGCGGAGCATACATTCCCGAAATGCTCTATCCAAACGTGGAAGAATTGCAGATAAACTACCTTGATATTATCTATCAGCCAGAGTTTCAAGCCGAATACCATGCACTACTCAAAGATTACGTTGGTCGGCCAACGCCATTATTCTACGCCAATCGGCTTTCTGAAAAATACCAAACCAATGTTTATTTAAAGCGTGAAGACCTGTGCCACACGGGAGCCCACAAAGTAAATAACACAATCGGACAGATTTTATTAGCAAAAAAACTCGGTAAACAAAAAATCGTTGCCGAAACTGGAGCAGGTCAGCACGGCGTAGCTACCGCCACAGTTTGTGCCTTGATGGGTCTTGATTGTATCGTTTATATGGGAGAAATCGACATTAAGCGTCAAGCTCCCAACGTTGCACGCATGAAAATGCTCGGAGCAGAGGTTCGCCCTGCAACCAGCGGTTCAAAAACTCTAAAAGATGCGACCAACGAAGCCATGCGTCACTGGATAAATAACCCAGTCGATACACACTATATTATAGGTTCGGTAGTTGGCCCACATCCATACCCCGACATGGTTGCCCGTTTTCAAGCAATTATCTCCGAAGAAATCCGTTGGCAGTTACTCGAAAAAACAGGTAATGAAAACCCAGACTACGTAATCGCTTGCGTAGGCGGAGGTTCAAATGCTGCAGGTGCATTCTATCATTACCTCGATGAACCATCAGTTCAGTTAATCGCTGCCGAAGCTGGCGGTCATGGAGTAAATTCTGGAATGTCAGCCGCAACAACTTTCTTAGGTAAAACAGGAGTACTTCACGGAAGTAAAAGTATTTTGATGCAAACCGAAGACGGTCAAGTAATTGAGCCTCACTCAATTTCAGCAGGTCTCGATTATCCAGGCATTGGCCCAATGCACGCACACTTGTGGGATTCAGGTCGAGCAAAATTCTTTGCCATTACTGATGAAGAATCACTCACCGCAGGTTTTGAACTTTCAAAACTCGAAGGAATCATTCCTGCCATTGAGTCCGCTCACGCATTGGCGGTATTACCTTACCTAAAAGCTTCTGCCAACGAAACCGTAGTAATCAATCTCTCGGGACGTGGCGATAAAGATTTAGATACTTATATGAAGTATTTGTAATTTAAAATAATATTCAACCAATAATAAACAAATCCAAAATGAAAACTCTCTTTCTCGCAATCGCCATTATGTCAGTATCATTATTGTCGAATGCCCAAACCAAAAAACAACCAACCAAAATGTTACGTCACGCCGTTTTATTCAAATTTAAAGATACAAGTAGCCCCGAAGATGTAAAAAAAGTAGAAGATGCTTTCCGTGCATTGCCTACAAAAATCAAAGAAATAGCCGATTTTGAGTGGGGAACAAACAACAGTCCCGAAAATCTCAACCAAGGTTTCACACATTTATTCTTTGTTTCGTTCAAAACCGAGAAAGACCGTGAAGTATATTTGCCTCACCCAGCACACAAAGCATTCGTAGAAGTGCTCGGGCCACACCTCGATAAAGTTTTAGTACTCGACTATTGGGCAGGAAAATAATGTGGGGCGAACTTCCAGTTCGCCAAATGTTAAATTTTATCCAATAGTAAAAAGCAAAACAATGAATAGAATTACCAAACTTTTTCAAGAAAAGCCCAACAACGTACTCAATATATATTTTACAGCAGGATTTCCAAATCTCAACGATACCACAACAGTTTTAGAAGCCCTACAAGAATCTGGTGCCGACATTGCCGAAATCGGAATGCCCTATTCCGACCCCGTGGCCGATGGAGAAACTATTCAGCAATCAAACCAAGTGGCACTCGACAACGGAATGAGCTTGAAAGTTCTATTCCAACAATTACAAGGAATCCGAGCAAAAGTTTCTATACCTATTATATTAATGGGCTACATCAACCCAGTCGTACAATTTGGTATCGAAAACTTCTGTAAGAAATGTCAAGAAGTAGGAGTCGATGGTCTAATCTTACCAGATTTACCAATGGATGAATACTATGAAGAATATAAACCAATATTCGAACAGTATGGTTTGCTTAATATTTTCTTGATTACACCACAAACTACCGAAGCTCGTATTCGCCGAATCGACGAAATTTCCGATGGTTTTATATATATGGTAAGTAGTGCCAGCGTAACGGGTGGAACTTCGGGCATCACCGATACTATGGAAACCTATTTCAATCGTGTCAATGCCATGAATCTCCGAAATCCACGACTCATCGGTTTTGGTATAAAAGACAACGTAACATTTACCAAAGCAAGCCAATATGCTGCGGGAGCAATCATCGGAAGTCAGTTTATCAGAGTTTTGCAAGATTCTACCGAAACTACATTACATAATAATATAGTAGAGTACGTAAAATCCGTTAAAGGCTAAAAAGCGACATCAAAACCAAAGGACTTATGAAAACATCAATAACCCTATTGCTCATTTTCATAAGTTCTTTAGTTTTTTCACAAAGTGACACCTATCATCCACAACTTCGACTTTCGCCTCATTTGGGTATCGGCTGGGCTATTCCTCCTTTTATTGATGGTACTAATAGTAACTTAGTCCTAAAATCAAATCCATTCAAAAACTATATCATCGGCGAAGTAACCACATCATCGGGTGCTAATAAGCAAATATATAAGATGACAAATACCATCGGTATTGATGCAAACTACTTGGTGAGCAAACAATGGTCGGTCAATTTAGGTATAAACCGAGCTATGCACATCAACCTTTTGAGTGACCCCGACCCAATAAGAGTTTCAAGCACAACCGAATATACAAGCTGGATTTATGCTTATAAATATACATCTTATCTAATAGGAGCCAGATATAGTCAATACGATAAGTTTTTCCAATGCAATATTCATTATGCAGGTATCGTCCAGCAAGCCATAGAAAATGACAATGGTTTAGGCGGAGGAATCATAACTAATGGAAACGGACTGACAAGTACCATTCTTTCTCGAAAGGAAAATACATTTGTTATCTCTCCCGAATATGGAATTACAGGAGTAAGTTCATTTGACCTACCAATGGAATTAAGTGTCGGGTTGCATATACCAACTTCTATATTTTCAAAAGAAGAAGCCACCTTCATCAGAAATGGCTCAAATGCAGGAACTAATTTCCTGAATTTTACCCAAGCGGCTGTTTGGTTACGAGTTAGAATACCATTTTTAGTATGGTTAAGAAATCCAAAAACACCAAAACCTGTAATAATTGCAAAATCAGTAAAGCAAAAAACTGTCGAATACGAAGGTAAGACGATAACAACGGGTGAAAAAGTAATTTTAAAAAGTCTCCAATTCGAGCAAGGCAAAGACCTACTCAGCCCAAGTGCCATGAGCGAACTCGATAGAGTTGAACAACTAATGCAACAATCGCCAACAGTAATTATCGAAATCATTGGACATACCTCCGATGAAGGCGACCGTAACAGTAATATCGAACTATCATTAAAAAGAACTAAGTCCTGCAAAGAGTACCTAACAAAAAAAGGAATCAGGTCAAATCGTATTCAAGTCCGAGGAATGGGGCCAGATTCACCAATCTCAAGAACCGATAAGTCTCTTAATCGTAGAGTAGAGATGCAAATCATCCGTATGTGAAGATAGTAGCACAACTTTCTAAGTTGTGTAATAGCAATAAATACTCAGGGAATAACTATTTCATAGGACAATAATAAGAAGTTGTAGTATTTTTGGTTGGGGTAGATTTTGTAAGTCATTGATAATAAGAGGGAAAGGTGAT